>JAFGUD010000298.1 GCA_016938685.1 Bacteroidales bacterium
ATAAAATAGTTTTGGACTATTTTATAAAAACATTTGGTATTACAAGCAAGTAATGCCGATTGACTTTAAAACCGATTTTAAGAAAATAAAATCGGACTTTTTTAAGCATTTCGGTATAAATAGCAAGATTGACAAAGTATATTAACATAAGTCGTCTTATTTTTGCAGTATAATTAAAACAAATTGCAATGAACAACAAGACTTCCACAAAACAAGAATATTATAAAAGACTCAATAAAGCTGTTGAGTACATAAAAAATAATCTTGACAAAAAAATCTCAATCAACGTATTAGCCGAAATTTCAAATTTCTCTCAATTTCACTTTCATCGAATTACAAAAGCTCTTTTGGGAGAACCAATTGGAAATTTCATCACCCGCACAAGAGTTGAAACCGCCGCACGTTTAATCCGATATTCTAACCTCGAAATTCAGGATATTGCATACAGCGTTGGTTATGACAGCCCTTCTTCTTTGAATAAAATTTTCAAACAATATTTTAATATTTCACCAACCGAATTTAGAAACAACAAAAATTACACAATTATGGAAACAACAAAAAATCCTTCAAACATTAAACTAAAAGCTCCAAAAATTCAGGAATTACCTGATAAAAATGTAATTTACATTCCATTAATCGGCGATTACAAAAACAACGATTACGGAAAAGCATGGGAAGAACTTTGGGGACAGGTTAAAGAACAAAAACTTTTCACCAAAGGAATAGAACATCTGGGAGTAAGTCACGATGACCCAAAAGTTACGGAAATTAACAAATGTAGATACGATGCTTGTTTGGTAATACACCAACCTGCTGAACCAAAAGGGGAAATTGGCGTTAAAACAATCAAAGGAGGGAAATTTGCAACATTTTTATACCAAGGCAGCTATGACTATTTAGGCGAAGTGTATGATTACATTTTCGGCGAATGGCTACTAAACAGCGAACACGAACTCCGAAATGAGCCTGTAATGGAAAAATATATCAGTAATCCAAACAGAGTTGCTCCCGAAAAACTAAAAACAGAAATTTACCTGCCAATTAAATAAACAAAAAAATGTCGATAGCTTTTTAACTATCGACATTTTTTTTTATTCTAATACATCAGACTTAAACGTAAATATTTTACCAAAACTCAACAATATCATCAATTGATTTTCTGCCTTTTTCCATTTTTTTAATTTTATCTTCCTTTGGATAACCAAGCGAAAGAAGAGCAACAGGCTCCAAATGTTCAGGCAAATTTAAGTATTCTTTAACTTTATCTACATAAAAATTACAAACCCAACAAGTTGCTAAATCTAAGTCAGTTGCTGCAAGTGTAATATGATCGATAGCAATAGAAATATCAATATCGGAATGATTTTTCCCGTCTTCTTTGCGCACCCAAGCTTGATTAACATCAGCGCAACAGACAATTACAACAGGAGCTTCGTTAAACCAATCACGATAATAACTTTCGTGTATTTTGTTCAACAGATCTTTATCGTCTTTTATCACATAAAAATACCAAGGCTGGATATTACATGCAGAAGGTGCTATTCTGGCAGCTTCAATGACTTGCATAATCTTCTCATTTTCAACAGGTTTATCAAGATACGACCTGCACGAAAAACGACTTTTTGCTAATTCAATAAAATTCATTTGCTATTATTTCTACCATGCAAAGATAAGAATTTCAGCCAAAGAAATAAAAAAATTTTGAATGAAAATAGTTCTATTTTTTGTAAAAAAACAAAGAGTGTCCAATAATACAACGAAAAATATTTTATGTTTTTATAATGTACACAGAAAGACTATTTCCTCTTTAGAATGACAAATTTTTATACGACAACCATCTTTGTCCTACTCCGAAGAATGAGGAGTCTCTATCTCGATAAAAAACCTATCGCAGTATAGACTCCTCCTTTCGTCGGAGTGACAAACTAGCTAAAGTATCAAAAAATTTAAACTTTTTTTCTGACATTAAACTTTTATTTTCTTTACACTCGCAGTAACGACAGAAAGTTAATTTAATAAAATATATTATTCAATGAAATTTAGTTAGTAGATTTAATATATTGCCCGCTGGGGCATTTTTTCTTTACTAAACAACATTAATATATTATTTCACAATCTAACATTGAGAAATAGAAATAACCTTTGCAACTTTTCACTCACTAAGGAACTTCAACAGCATTTAAAATTTTGCTAATAATGTCGTCCTGAGTAATATTTTCAGCATCGGCTTCGTAGCTTAAACCAATTCTATGTCTAAGAACATCGTGACAAATAATTTTTATATCTTCGGGGAAAACATATCCTCTTCTACGAATAAAAGCCAGAGCTTTTGCAGCCAAAGCAAGATTTATACTTGCACGAGGCGATGCACCGTAACTAATTAAATCTTTCAATTCCGGCAAACCATATTTTTCCGGATTTCTGGTTGCAAAAACAATGTCGAGAATATAATTTTCAATTTTATCGCTAACATGAATATCTCTAACCGATTGACGTGCTTTTAAAATTGTTTCAATATTAACAACCTTAGAAGCTTCCGGGAAAGTTTGTCCTATATTTTCTCTAATAATCAATCTTTCTTCTTCTCTTGTTGGATAACCAATAATTGCTTTAAGCATAAAACGGTCCACCTGAGCTTCCGGCAAAGGATATGTTCCTTCCTGTTCAATTGGATTTTGAGTAGCAAGTACCATAAAAGGATTTGGCAATTTAAAAGTCTCCTCTCCTATCGTTACTTGTCTTTCTTGCATAGATTCAAGAAGCGCACTTTGCACTTTTGCAGGAGAACGGTTAATTTCATCAGCCAAAATAAAATTAGAAAAAATAGGTCCTTTTTTTACCATAAAGTTTTCCTGTTTTTGGCTGTAAACCATTGTTCCAACAAGGTCGGCAGGCAATAAATCCGGAGTAAATTGTATTCTACTGAAACCGGCATTAATAACAGATGCTAATGTTTTGATAGCTAATGTTTTAGCAAGCCCGGGGACACCTTCAAGTAAGATGTGACCATCTGCCAAAAGACCTATCAAAAGACTATCAATCAGGTGTTTTTGCCCCACTATCACCTTTTGCATCTCAAGACGAATCATTTCGATAAATTCGCTTTCTTTTTCAATTCTTGCATTTAATTCCTGAATATCAACTGATTGTGCTTCCATAAAAAGTTTTTTTTATTTGGTAAAACTTAATTTTGTAATAAAAATAATATTATGCAATAAAATCGATTTTTTCCGTAAAAATCAAACTTATTAATTTTTTTTAATCATTTAGTTTTTTTCAAATCGAAATTGCCGAAATTTATCTCAAAAAAAAAATAAAAAAACAAAACTATTAGCTACACTTTTCAAAAACAGGCTAGATTTAATTTTTACCACACATTTTTTAAAACTATAAAAAAACTTTTCCACAATCCACAAGTAAACTTAACTTTACAAAACCCTTGTTGGTCGCCAATTTTGTAAAAAAAGAACAAAAAAACACTATAAATTTGGGAAGATACAATATTTGATAAATTTTTGATTATAAAAAAAAAATGTCATCTTTGATGTGCAAAACACAAGACTTGTAATATGAAGAAGTTAACAGTTATTACTATCCTGTTTATAGTAATTTTTACTTTTGGATGTAAAACAGGACAGAACAATAATGGTGAAAATATTAACACGGAAATAGTTGAAGAAGAATACTTTTTCCCTGAAGAATTGACTTATAATCAGAGTGTTTCAGAAGTTTTAGTTAATAAATTTTATCCAATTGGTTGGTCTAAAGACGGAAACTTTGCTTATATAACAGAACCTGCCGACGAAGGTTTGGGAAATTACATGGTTGGAGTTGTTATTGTCAATTTGGTTAGCGATGAAATTCTTTGGAGTTGGTACACCGACCCTGTTGTAGATGAAGATTTGTACAGAGAAGACATTTGGAAGAAACATTACGACGATTTTAAAGAAAACCTTAACAAATACGGAATAATTCAGGTTCGTAAAATTAAAATGGAAGACACATATTTTTCTTATGAAAAAAACGACTACGTAGTTAGAGTAGAAACAAAAACAGAAGAAGATCCCGACTTAAATATTGATTTAATAATGGGATGTGATATTTTTATAAAGTCGCCACAATTAGGCGAGAAAAAAATAGCAAGCGTTGAATACGAACAATCACTTATACTGGGACAACAAATAAGCGGCTGTTTAATTAGCCCTTTTGAAGACCGAATTGTTGTAATAATAAAGAACGAACGCTGGGGCTACGAAGGACCACCTGATGTGGTTGAATTTGAGATATATGGCTCAAACCTAACAACTGGATTTCAGCAACAATAAAAAAACTTGCAGTTCTTTATTCGATGTAAAGAATACTTTAATATTTTATAATAAATTTGTTTTTGAGAATAAATTATTTTAGTTTTATCCCAATTTTTGAACTTTAAAATTAACACTATGGAAATTAAGAATCATATACTATCCGGCTCAAACGTAAATAAAATGGTACCTTCGCCAAATCATAGCGGGGAATACGCAAATGGGGATTTAGACACAGTAATAATGCACTATACTGCCGGTCCATATAAAACATCTTTGAGAACGTTAATTAATCCAAAAGTTAGAGCATCGGCTCATGTTATTATAGACAGAGATGGAACTATCACTCAACTTATTCCTTTTAATTTAATGGCATGGCATGCCGGAAACAGCTATTACAAAGGGAGAACAGGTTTTAATAAATATTCCATAGGAATTGAAATGGTAAATTCAGGTTACCTTACCAAAAGCGGGAATATTTACCGTGCATGGTACGGAGAAGCATTTAACCCAAGTGATGTAATAGAAGCGATTCACAGAAACAGTTCTTCGCCTCAATTTTGGCATGTTTACACACCCGAACAAATAGATTCTGCTTACGATTTAGTTCAAGCCCTAATAGATGAGTACGGTATTAAATTTATTTTAGGACACGAAGAAATTGCACCAAAACGCAAAATGGATCCGGGACCTGCTTTCCCATTAGACAAATTTAGAGAAAGATTATTAGGCACTTCAAGAGATCAGGACGGAACAACAGAATTGCCTGACACCGGAAGAATTATAGCATCAAGCTTAAATATTCGTTCACAACCAAACAGCAATGCTGCAAAAATTGCAGAACCACTAACAAAAGGTAAAAAAGTTGTTATTTTAGACGAACACAATGGCTGGTATAAAGTTTCTGTTTCAGTAGTTGGTTGGGTATTTGGAAAATATGTTGATATTAGTTAACAATTTTTCAACATCAAACCATAAAATTCAACTAAAATTTCATACAAATGAAAAAATTATTTTGGATAATAATAATAGTTCTTGTCATATTTCTTATTTTAGGATTTCTTTACAGTCAAGGCGTTATTAATGTTAAATGGCAACCATTAGCAATGATTCTTGCAGCATTTGCAGCACCTTTCACCTTTATTTCAAATTTTCTTAAAGGCAAAAGTGTAAGAACCGATAAAATTTTGAAGCAACAAAAAGACTCTATGGATAACCTTAATAACCGAAAAGCAAAATTTGACGTTTATATGAAGGCAAAAGACACTAGAATTCAAAATCTTGAAGCGGAAATAATAAAATTAAAAGATGATATTTCAAACACCGAACTACAAATAAAAGAAAAAAAACAAGAAGTAAATCAAATGACAGACATCAACGATTTGCAAAACGCTTTTATGGAGGGCTATACAGATGAAAGTTAAAATTATTATAATATTATTTGTTTTTTCTATTCTATCAATTTCCGGCTTTTCGCAAAACGAAGATAAGCCTTATCCTGTGTTGCCTGGTGGTAGTATAACAAACACAACGACAGATACATTATGGGTTTTAAATTCAACAAAACAATTTAAAAAGACAATTATTGCCTTAAACAATCAAAAACTGTACAAAGAATTAGATAGACAAAACAAACAACTTATTGACTCTTTGTTAGTTTTAAATGATATTAGAGCCGAGTATATTGACTCTCTTAAATTGGAATACAATATTTGTATGGACGAGGCAACAAATTTATATGAAAACTCAGAGCTACTCGGAGAATTAAACACAAAACAATCAAAATACACCAGAATAGCAATAGTGGTAGGAGCTTCTACAACCTTAGCCGCCTTTGTTGTTGGCTTTATTTTGGGTATTAAATAAACAAAAAACTAAAAAATTTCATTAGATATGGATAACAAATACATGGATGCTGTTGAATATTTTGTTAACAATTATTCAGAATTTTTGTGGCAAGTATTAATACCGATTTTCTTTTGGTTAGGGTTGGTATTGGCTTTCTTTATTTTCCTTTTTGTAAGATACACTTTTGGAAACTGGACATCGGAAAACCCAAACCCTTATCAAGATGAAACATGGGGAATGCCTCGGGGTACATTTAGAGGGGCTTTAACATTAACATTACTTTTTGTTGTAGTTATTTTAGAGCTTGTAAATGTTAGAATTGTTGGATTTGAAACAGAGATTCACGAGTTTATGGTCGCCTTTCAAATGATGATTGCATTTTACTTTGGTTCAAAAGTTATGCACCACATTACTGCTTCTGACAAGAAAAAAGCGATTGCAATTGCAGAAAGCACAGAAATTGACTTGCCTGCAGATGGAGAACAATTTTACGGAGATGAATTTGAAGGAGAAAATGCACAAGGGTAATACCCAAACATCTATTAAACAAAAAAACGGAGAAACAATTCTCCGTTTTTTTTATAATCAGTCAGACTATAAACTCCAATAAAGCAAGTTTTTAATTCTTTCTCTGTACATTCCTTTCACATCTATCAATATGCCATTTTCACTCATAATATCGATAAAATATTTTTCATCTAAATCAACATATTCTTTATGACTAACGGCAACAATAACAGCATCATAACCACTTCCTATTTTCTCTTTTAACTCAATTCCGTATTCGGCTTTCAGTTCTTCTGGATTTGCATAAGGATCAACCACATCAACATTAACTTTGTATGATTCCAATTCCTTAACTAAATCTTCAACTTTGGTATTTCTAATATCGCTTACATTCTCTTTAAAAGTCACACCCATTATCAATACTTTTGAGTGTAGAACATTTTTTTCCTGAGCAACAATTTTTTTAACTGTTTGTTTGGCAACATATCCACCCATAGAATCATTTACAAATCTACCGGCAGAAATAATATGTGTATGATAATCTAACTCTCTGGCTTTGTGAACTAAATAATACGGGTCAACACCAATACAATGACCACCGACCAAACCCGGGAAAAATTTCAGAAAATTCCACTTTGTTCCGGCAGCTTCAAGAACTTCAAAAGTATTAATTCCAATTCTATTGAAAATTATTGAAAGTTCGTTCATCAAAGCAATGTTAACATCACGTTGAGTATTTTCAATAATTTTTGCAGCTTCTGCAACTTTTATACTACTCGCTTTAAAAATTCCAGCTTTAATAATTGATTCATAAACCTTTGCAACTTGCTCAGAAGACTCAACATCGCAACCTGATGTAATTTTAGTTATAGTAGTAAGCGTATTAACTTTATCACCCGGATTAATTCTTTCAGGAGAATATCCTACTTTAAAATCTTTTACAAACTCAAGTTTTGAAAAATCTTCAATAACCGGCACACAATCTTCTTCGGTACAACCCGGATAAACTGTCGATTCAAAAACCACATAATCACCTTTACTTATTACTTTTCCAACAGTTTCGCAAGATTTAATCAGAGGAAATAAATCAGGTTTTTTGTGTTCATCAATAGGAGTAGGAACAGCCACAATATAGAAGCTTGCTGACTTTAAGTCATCAATATTAGTTGTAAAAAGAATATCAGTTCCTTCAAACTCCTCAGGAGCAACTTCACCGGCAGGATCTATTCTATTTTTCAATTTTTTCACAACTTCTTCTTTAATATCAAATCCAACAACAGTGAACTTCTTAGCAAATTCAATAGCAATAGGCAAGCCAACGTAACCAAGTCCTATAACAGCTAATTTTGCTTCTTTCTTTTGTAATTTGTCAAAAATCATAATTACAGTTTTTTTATATAAATATTATTTTTTTAAAAATGGATGATAATCTCCTTTCAGCCCCAAAGGCTTGGAATTTCTAATTGTATAAACAGTTTCAATACTTTGTTTGGCATCAAGCAAACTAAAGCCATTACCATTCAAAATCTGTTTGTAACTTTCAGTATGCAGATCAGTAAAGCCACCGCTAAACTCCAGCTCTTCACCTTCAACTGTAATAGAACGATATGTAGTCTGATTTTTTTCAATGGCAACTTTAGGTAAATCGGTATCATCTAAACTCAAAAACCATCTCACATTAGCTTTTTTCAATTGTAAAAAACCGGCAGCTTTATTATTTTCAGTGACATGCACAACATTAGACTTAACAGCACCAAAAATCCAAGCTAGCATATCAAAAAAATGCACGCCGATATTTGTTGCAATACCTCCCGATTTGGAATGATCACCTTTCCAACTAATATAATACCAATTTCCACGAGACGTAATATAAGTTAAATCTACATCGTAAATTTTATCTTTATTAGCATCAACTTTTTTCTTCAATGCAATAATACTGGGATGCAATCTTAACTGCAAAATAGTATTAATTTTTCTACCTGTTTCTCTTTCTATTTCCGATAATGCGTCCACATTCCAGGGATTAAGAACAATAGGTTTTTCGCAAATAGCATCAGCATTTTGTTTAAGTGCAAATCTAATATGAGAATCATGCAAATAATTTGGAGTACAAATACTTACATAATCAATTTTTTTACCACCACGTCTTAATTTATCAATATGGCGATCAAAACGTTCATATTCGGTAAAAAAATCAGCTTTTGGGAAAAAAGAATCAATAATACCAACACTATCACATTTATCTAAAGCTGCAATAAGATTATTTTCAGTATCTTTTATAGCACGCATGTGTCTTGGAGCTATATAGCCAGCAGCACCAATAAGAGCAAAATTTTTCATTACAATATTTTTTTTTGGATAAGTTTTTCTTAACTTTGGGCAATTAAATTGCAAAAGAAATGAAATTTTTGCAGATAAGAAATAAATATTTTGTCTTTATTAAATTCCGTTTAAAAATGATATTTTAATTTTCATGTCGGAGCTTATTCATAATAATACTTTAGATATTTTCAATACGATGTTTGAAAATTTCGTAGTAGCTTCTTATGTCGGACCAATTGACAGCGATATACTGACTTTGCTTGGAGAAAACATAGAACTTACACTTTGGGAAAGCGAAACTCAACGCAGACGTTTTTTCAAAATATTCATCGAATTAGCACACAATATTGCTCTATATTCTGAAGAGCGATGTATCATTAGCGGTAAAGAATACGGAGAAGGTACATTTATTATAAACGACTACGGAGACTATTTTTTATTCTCTGCAGGAAATGTGGTAAGTGATGTAGCAAAAAAAGACCTTTGGGAAAGATGCGAAGAAATTAATAATTTAGATAGAATAGAGTTACGGGCATTAAAGAGAATTAAAAGAAAAAAAGGCAACCAAAAAGGAGGGGGAAATATTGGACTAATTCAAGTTGCATTATTATCAAAAAATCCAATTGAAGTTAAATTTTTCCCAACGGAAGAAAGTAATAAAAGCTTTTATTTAGTGAGTGTAAGACTTGAAAAAGGCTAAAATGAAAAGATTATTTTATATTATTTTACTCGGAACAATAACATTATCACTTTACGCACAAAGTGATTCGATTGGGCTACCTCTAATCAGAAATTATACCCCTGTTGATTACCACGGACACTATCAGACCTGGAAAGCAGTTACTTCTAACGATGGCTTTGTATATTTTGCAAATGGTGACGGCTTAATGTCTTTTGATGGAACAAATTGGGATATTTTAGAGCTACCAAATGAAGAAACAGCCAGATCAATTACTATTTCAGATTCCGGAAAAATATTCATTGCTGGAGACAATATATTAGGTTATTTATCCGTGGACTCATTGAACAATCTTAAATTTGTCTCTATTATTGATATAATTCCTGAGAAGTACAAAGATTTCAGAGTTTTTTGGGAAATAGAAGAACAAGATGGCGTTTTATATGTAAGATCTTCATACTATCTAATCATTATTAAAGGCTATGATGTTGAAGTACATACCACAGAAAGACCTTTTTTCGTTTTTTTAGTTTCTTCAAAAAATGATGTTTTTGTAAGTGAAGCACGTTCGTATTCCAGACTAATAGACGATAGCCTACATAAGTTTGCTTTTGATAAAATTATCATTGACTTTTTTGAAAGAAACGACACAGTCTTTTTTGTAACAACAGATAATTACATATACTATTTTGACAGTAATTATACTCCGGTAGAGTACAGTTTTCTAGATTATGATTTCAGTGGAACTACCTTCTCTAAAATACACCTTTACAAGGATAAATATCTAATATATTCAACTTATAACAAGGGACTTGTAATATTAGACTTCAAGGGAAATCTTATTTTAAAACTAGATAAAGAAACAGGGTTAATTGGAGACAATATTTATAATAGCTTAATTGATAACTTAGGAAATATATGGGTATTAACAAGCAATGGAATATCTTATGTAGAATTGGCATCGCCGTTAAGAATGATTGATAATCGTTTTGATTTTGATTTTAGTTTGCCTTCTTTTTTATCCAAATTCAACAATACATCTTATACATCTACCGGACATAAATTTTACCAAATTGATTTCAAAAAAGGGTTTTCCAGCAAATTCACAAACATTACACAAGGTAATGCTCAAGCATGGAATGGTATAAAAATAGGAGATGAATTTTACGTTTCAAGGAACACAAGAATTTTAAGAATTGACAAAAACAATAAAACAAGACTTTACGGACCAGCTGAAAACATTTGGAAAATAGAAAAAGTACCTTACACCGAAAATGATTATTTCGTAGGCGGAACTAACGGACTATATCATTACAAATATGATGGAGACAGCCTAAGATTTCAGAAAAAAATTAAAAACTTCACAAAAAGCGCAAGAGAATTGTTTTTCGACAATGATAATTATCTCTGGATTGGTCAAAACAATGACGGAATATATAAAATTAAGCTATCAGACTCTCTTTCAATAGAATCATCAGAATTTTATTCAGAAGAAAAAGGTTTGACCAGTACAAATACTATTAGAATTTTTGAATATCAAGATCAAATGTTAATCTCAACTTATAAAACACTTTTTATATACAATAAAGATCTTGATTCTATTTATGAGTTCCACCCAATTACTGATTACTTTGAAATAAAAAACAAAAGAATATTGCAATTAATTGGTATCGATTCTCTTGAAAATTTTTGGTTTGAATATTATAATGATAATTACAATTCAGAAATTTTCTGTTTTAAAAAAGAAGGAGACAAGTTTGTAGAAACAAATCAATTTGCAAAAAGAATGTTGAACTTCAGTTTATCTACAATTTCTCAGTTTAGCAGAAACCTTCTTGTCTTTTGTACGACAAGAGGATATGTCTTTTTAGACCTATCAAAGGAATTTGATTATAAAAAGCCATTTAAAACTTTTGTTAGGAAAATTTATAATTCAACAAATGATTCTATTTTATATGGAGGAAATATTTTAGGAGAAAATGGTGAAATAATACATGAATTTATTGGAAAATCAAAACTAATAGTATCTTTTAAAAACAATAACCTAAGATTTTCATACTCAGCACCTTTTTTTACTGAACCAGAACGCACACAATACAGAGTCAAATTATTAAATTATGATGACAATTGGTCTTCCTGGAGTTACGACACTCGCAAAGATTATACAAACTTACCTCCCGGTAATTACGAATTTCAAGTAGAAGCTAAGAATATTTTTGACCAGTACAGCGAAATAACTTCTTTCAAATTATTCGTAAAATACCCTTGGTACAGAACAATATATGCCTATGTGGTTTATGTTGTATTGTTAATTCTTTTCTTGTATTTAGTCATTGTATTTTTCACATATCGTTTGAAAAGGAGAAACGAAAAATTAGAGAAATTAGTTGAAGAAAGAACAATAGAAATTACTCAAAAAAACATAGAACTAGAACAACAAAAAGAAGAAATTTTAACTCAGGCAGAAGAATTACAAATTGTTAATCAAGAACTTGAAAAACTTTCAACAATAGTAAGAGAAACCGACAATGCTGTTATTTTAGCAGATAAAGACGGCAACTTTATATGGATAAATCAAGGTTTTACAAAAATTTTCGGATTTACTTTCGAGGAATTAGTTAATAAGGTTAGTCCAAACTTAATAGCAGACAGAACAGAAGAAAGAGTAAAAAAAGTAGTAAATAAATGTTTAGAAGAAAAAGTAACTGTTGAATACGAACTAAAACTTAAAAACAAATTCGGCAAAGAAATATGGGTGCATACCACCCTCACTCCACTTCTTGATGATGAAGGAGAAATAACATCTCTCGTAGCAATAGATGCCGATATTACTAAACAAAAAAATTACGAAGAACAAATATTAGAACAACGAGACCAAATTACAGCAAGTATTAAATACGCCCTTAAAATTCAAAAAAGCATACTACCGACAGAAGACGAAATGTCAATTTTATTTGAGAATTTTATTATTTATGAACCAAAAGATATTGTTTCGGGGGATTTTTACTGGATTTCAAATATTTTCAAGACTGAAAATAATCGTTTCCGCAGAGTAGCTAATTACGATGAAGGATTAAAAGTCGGACAAACAGTATATTTTTCGGTAGTTGACTGCACCGGACACGGCGTACCCGGAGCCTTTATGTCATTGATAGGCAGTCGTTTGCTTGGTGAAATTGTAAATGAAATGCGTATCGCAAAACCAAAAGACATTTTGTATCACCTTGATTTCAGATTGAGTCGTGTATTAAAAAGAAGTCAAAAACGCAATTATGACGGAATGGTTGTTAGTATATGTAGAATGGATAAGTTTATCGAAAATGAAGAGGAAAAAATAAACGTAACTTTTGCCGGAGCCAAACAACATATTACATACTATAAACAAAAAACCAACGAATTTATAAAACTGAGAGGTTCTGCCCGACAAATTGGATTTGTAGTAAACGAAAGTCTGGAATTTTACGACAAAGAATTTGTTCTTTCTAAAGGAGACAGTATTTTCCTTTATTCAGACGGGTTAAAAGACATGAATAATCCACAGAGAGAAAGTTTTGGACATAGTCACATTATTAGACTGCTAAGCAAAAACATTACTAAACCAATGCCTGAAATTGGCGATATACTTGAATTGGAAATGAACAAATGGCTTGGAGATGATTTACAACGCGATGATGTTACATTTATTGGCTTAAGAATAAAGTAATACTATAAATTATCATTAGTATTTATCAATTCGGACAAATCATCAATTGATATAATTTCACAACCCGAAAAATGAGATTTACTCTGATGACCATTGGCAAACTGTATAAAATTTAGTCCAAATTGTTTGGCGATTTCACAATCATGAACGGTATCTCCAATTAAAACAACTTCACTTCTTTCAATGCTATTTTCACTAAAAAAATCTTCAAATAATTCAGCTTTTCCGGCAGCATAATGATTTGATATTCCTTTTACCTCATCAAAATATTTTCCTATTTTATTTTGAAATATGTCTTTTTGCAAAGCGTCATTTTCTCGCGCAGAAATAATTATTTGTTTAATATTTTTTGAATAAAAAAAATCTAGTACTTTTTCGGCATTTGGTAGTAATTTTGTTTTACTAAAATTTTCATTATAAATACTAATATACTCCATTCCGACCACATCAAATGAATGTTTCTCGAAATCAAATCCTGCTTTTAAATAATAATCTTTAACAGGAAAAGAAAAAATTTCACGATATTTTTCGACCGAAATGACTGGATAACCATATTTCACAAGCAACTGATTCATTGTATCTACGCATATATCAACATCATTGAGTAATGTTCCATTCCAGTCCCAAATAATAAGCTTTATATTTTTAAAAAAATCAAAATTCATGTGTGAAAAAGATATATAGTTAAAGAAATACGTTTAAAAAACAAAAAATTAAGTAAACCATTTTAGCTCACGAATAAAATCCTTTTTTCATTACCCCAAACTCATCACCTTTAAAAATAGGTTGCAAAAAGCCCAATCCATATCCAAAAAGTTGATAGAAAGAAGTAATAATTGACAAAAACGCTACCGACAATTTTTTATTTTTAAATAAAGAATCAAAAAACAATAAAAGAATATAAAGAACAATTGGAGTAAATGCAAACCACCAAATAAAAGACAATCCTATTAATCCCAAAACACCTAAGACAAAAACAGTTGGAGCTAAATAAAAAACTTTAAAAGTATCAGGATAAACTTTAGATATAATAAATCTGGTTTTCCCAAATTTAAACACCTGTTTAAAGAAACTTTTCAGGGTATTTCTTCTTTTATGATAAACAAAAGCATTTTTAAAAAGTTTCGTTTTATACCCACGTTTTATTAACTCAATAGCAAAAACCATATCTTCGCCCGGGTGCATTTTTGTAACAGGAAAACCGCCCATTTCATCAAAAACCGATTTTTTAACTCCTAAATTAAAACTTCGTGGATAAAATTTATCAACCTTCTCTCCTCCCCTAATATTTCCGGTAGTAAAAAATGCCGTCATAGAATAACTTATTGCTTTTTGCATATTACTAAAATCAGGATCAGCAGCATCAGGTCCTCCGTAGACTTCAACATCTTCATTTTTCAGATATGTAATAACCTTTTCAAAATAATCGGCAGGAATTATACAATCGGAATCAACAAACACAACAAATTCGCCTTCAGCTCTTTCAACTCCATAATTTCGAGCAATAGCAGGTTTTTCATTTTCCTTAAAAAAATACTTTATTTTTAAACTATCTGAATATTTTTCAACTTCTTTTTTGCAATCAATTTGCGAGCCATCTTCTACTATCACAACTTCAAAATCGCCAAATGTTTGTTTTTTTAGTGAATCCAAAAGTTCTTCCACTTCATCAGGTCTATTAAAAACCGGAACAATTACTGAAAATTTCATGAATAATTAATTTTGATGCAAATTTAAAAATTGAATTAAACATTACACTAAAAATAAAATTCATTTTTGCTAATACAACGAAAAAAGATAAATTTGCGTCCTGTTTTTTCTATAACAATTTGTTCAGTTTTCCAAACTTTGGATAGAAACAATTTAACGTAACGAACAGTTTAACTTTTTAAATAATAATATGGATTTAAAGAAAATCATCACAATTGCAGGTCAGCCGGATTTGTTTGAACTGATAACAAACACACACAAAGGTATTATTGTTGAGTCTATCATCACAAAAAAACGCCAGCAAGCATTTGCTTCGCAAAGAGTTAATTCTCTAGAAGACATTGCAGTTTACACAACAGAAGGAGAAATTCCTTTGGCAGAAGTTTTTGTGAAAATGTATAAACATCTTGAGGGAAAACAAGCTCCTGACACAAAAACTCAATCTAATGATATTAAGCCATTTTTCGAAGAATTTTTCCCTGAATACGACAGAGAAAGAGTTAAATTTTCAGCAATGAAAAAAATCCTAAAATGGTACAATGTATTAAATGAAAACGGTTTTGTTGATGACAAAATTGAAAAAGAAGAAGAACAAAGCACAGAAGAATCGGTAGAAAAAACAGATTCAGAAAAAGAAAATAAAGAATAAAAAAAATCGGGAAAATTTCCCGATTTTTTTATGTTTTTGATTTAATGTTTTTATTGAACATCATCCTCAATTGGGTTCATAACCGGATTTACCGGTGCTTGATTAAAATCTGTACTGTTAATAATTTCAGTCATATCCGGCTGACGATCAGTGATCTGACGAGGGATAGAAATAGAAGCAACTAAACTAAGACCAAGAATAACAAGAGCCAACGTCCAAGTTGTCTTTTCAAGGAATTTATTTGTTTGAGCTACACCACCAAATTGACCTGCTCCGGAAAAGCCTGAAGCTAAACCACCACCTTTAGGATTTTGTACTAAAACGATTAGAATTAACAATACGCTTACGATTACAATCAATATTACTGCTAAAAAATACCACATATCTATCTGATTTTTAAAAGAATAAGTTATTTTATTTCTTCGATTCGAGTTCTTTTATTTTGTCTGCAAATAAAGTACTTTTTTCGGGAAACTTCAAAATTAATTTATTATAAGTTTCAATTGCCTTGTCATAAAGACCTTGTAGTGTATAAATTTCCGCCAAACGTTCTGTTGCCACTTCCGGCTCTTTTATACTGTTTGCAGATAAATCAACATCTTTTTCAGGTTCTTTTTTTCTGTCCATAGTCGGCTGTTCCGTCAAAAATTTGTCGATTAATTTATTTGGTTCAGGCTGAACTTCCTTTCTTTTTGCCAATTTTTCCAAAATTAAATCTGCTGCCGATTTCTTGGGTTCTTCTTTTTTATCTTCTTGTTCAATTTGTTCTTCAATTGTTACTTCTTCAGGTACTACTTCTTCTTTTTCTAGCACTTGTTCTTCGATTATTTGTTCTTCTTTTTCAAGAATTTCAACTTCAAATTCTGTGATTTCTTCTTTTTTATCAGTTATTTTTTCGGGTTCTTTCTGATCTTTTACTTCAACATCAGTTAAATCAATAGCCACAGTTTGTTCTTCGTCAAGGTCTATAATTTCCTCTTTGTCTTTATTCTCTTCCAACATTTCAGATTCCAGGTCAAAATCCAAAGTTTTTTCAATATTCTTAGAACCTTGCAACTTTTCTAAAATCTTATCTGCTGCTGATTTTTCAGTTTCTGATATGCTATTTTCAACCTTTTTTTCTGTATCAGCAGTTGATTTTGTAAACTTTAATTTCTCTAAAATCTTATCAGCTGCTGTTTTTTCCTCTACAATTTTGTTTTCTTCTTCCTTTACAACAGTATTAACTTCCTCAATAAATTCAGGTTCTTCTTCCTTTACAACAGTATTAACTTCCTCTATAAATTCAGGTTCTTCTTCTTTCTTTATTTCAGAATTATTTTCTTCAACAAAATCATCATTTGCCTTATTCAATTCTGATTTCCTATTTTTAATTTCTTCAATTTTTTCCTCATACAACTGAGAAGCCTTTAAACGCTCTTCTTTTAATTTTTTTATTTTTGCAAAAACATCATCTACAACATCTGATTTTTCATTAGTAATTTCATCTATTTTTTCCTCTAATTCATCCTGCTTAACCTCTGCTTGTTTTATTTCATGTGTTTTTTCCTCAACCTCATCTTGCTTAATTTCTGATTGTTTTATTTTCTCATTTTCTTCTTCAACTTTGTCAATCTTAACATCTGCTTGCTTTGTTTCTTCAATTTTTTCTTCAACTACTTCTTTTTCAATTTTTTCAGACTTAATAGCCATTTCACCGAAAAAATTATGCTCATTCAAATCGTTATCTTTAAGTAGTTTTGATAAATCTCCAAAAATAACTGATTTGGGCACCACAAAATCCTCAACAACCTTCACATGATGTTCTTTTTGCCTTTCGTATAGTTCAGGATCAAACTCCACATCATCTTTCCCGCTAGACTTCTTTTTCTCCTCTTTTACAACTTCAACATTAGTTTTATGTTCAATAATTTTTTCCTGAGGCTTAATATTTTCCACTTCAGCATTCAAAACCTTTTTTAAAGAAGGATTAAAAAACAAAGTATTATAAATCTTCTTTCTATCATTAATAAAAACAGAATACCTTTCAAGCGCTTTATCAAAATCTGAACTGTTTATTTTCTTCAAGCCCTGTAAATAAAGATTATACAAAGTCTCAAAATAAGGATATTTTGAAATAACATCCTTAATATCAGCCATATCCGTAGATTTTATTTCTTGTTTGCCGCTGATTAGTATCATTAAATCAGTTAATTGCATCTTTTTGAAGTTTAATTTGTTACAAAAGTAAATAATATTTTACCAATTTACAACAGAGCTATTAAAAATAT
This sequence comes from Bacteroidales bacterium, assembly GCA_016938685.1. Taxonomy (GTDB): domain Bacteria; phylum Bacteroidota; class Bacteroidia; order Bacteroidales; family JAFGUD01; genus JAFGUD01. The sequence goes on from JAFGUD010000298.1 coordinate 17,993, forward strand.
CGTCAATTATTTTTTCGGATATTTCTTCAATCAGCTCACTTTCGACATCCGAAAGGTTTTGTGAGTTGCTGTAATCAGCATACCAAGAGAATGATTTTTCGAAATTATTTTCGGGTTTTGTGAAATTTACAAATTTAACTTTTACTGTTACAGTTAATCTGTTAGACGCTGCCGTTTCACCTGCCTGAATATCAATAGGTTTCACGTCATAACCCGTAATTTGTCCCTCGAAGTGTAAATCGCCGTCTCTTTGAACTAAATCAAGTGGAGTCTGGGAAACAAACCTTTGCACCATTCCATCATAAATAACCTGAGATAAATCCGGATTAACAATTGGTGCAATATTATCAAAATATTTTATACTAACTGTTTCCGCTTTCCCTAAATCAATTCCGGAAAATGATAATGAATACTTAATCCCACAACCTGAAAATAATAATATTGCTAAAAAAAATAACGAAATATTTTTCACTTGATTGACATTGTTTTTATAAAATTGTAAACTTTCTTTTATTTAATGTAAAACACTACATATCAATATCATATTCTTTAATCTTTCTATACAAAGTACGTTCCGAAATTCCTAAATCTTCAGCGGCTAATTTTCTTTTTCCTTTATGTTTGTTTAATGCTTTTAAAATAAAATCCTTTTCCATGTCAGCCAACGAAAGGTTTACATCAATTATTTCCTCAGTATCTTCGATATGATTTTTATTATAAATAATCTCTTGCTTATCTTTCATTTCATAAGATTTTTCAATTATAGTACCTTCTTGACTATCTGAATCTAAATTATATGAAGGAGTAACAGAAGATTTCATATTTGATAAACCACCTTGTTGAAGAATAAGGTTTACTGCCTTTTTAGTCTCATCAACATCTTTTTTTATGTCAAATAAAAACTTAAACAGTATCTCCCGTTCATTCGAAAAATCTTGTTGGTTTTCAGACTGATACAAAACCGGAAGTTTTGTTACCTGCAAACCCTTTAAATATTTTGTGAGAGTTTCAATACCAATATTACGATCCTCTTCTATTATAGAAATTTGTTCAGTAACATTTTTTAATTGCCTGACATTTCCCTGCCAAGCATAAGAAATCAAAGCTTCTTTAGCAGCATCGGTAAGTCTAACAGAAGGCATCTGATATTTTTCGGCAAAATCAGTTGCAAATTTCATAAATAACAAATAAATATCCTCACCTCTTTCTCTCAATGGGGGTATATGAATAGGAACAGTACTCAAACGATAATAAAGATCTTCACGAAAATCTCCTTTTTGAATTGCTTTGGAAAAATCAACATTTGTAGCAGCAATAACTCTTACATCTGTTTTCAAAGGCTTAGAAGACCCAACTCTAATATATTCACCACTTTCTAATACACGTAATAATCGAACTTGAGTTGATAATGGTAACTCTGCTACTTCATCAAGAAAAATAGTCCCATTATTTGCAACTTCAAAATAACCTTTTCTGCTTTCATGCGCTCCGGTAAAAGAACCTTTTTCATGACCAAAAAGTTCCGAATCAATTGTTCCTTGCGGAATAGCTCCACAGTTAACAGCTATATAAGAATTGTGTTTTCGACTACTATTAGTGTGTATTACCTGTGAGAAAATTTCTTTTCCTGTTCCACTTTCTCCGGTAATTAAAACAGACAAATCTGTTTGTGCTACTTGAAGTGCTATTTCAAGCGCGTGGTTCAATTTTGAAGAATTACCTATAATTCCGTAACGCAATTTTACTTGCTGAATATTCATATCCTGTAATTTTGTCAGCAAAAATAAACATTTTGTCCGAATTTTTAACTCCCTTTAACTAATTTTTGGTTTTATTTTTGTTTTAAAACATCAAGAAATGAAGTTTGGTCAATTTTTTAAAAAATTTCATAAAAAAAATTTGCGATTAAACTGAAATTTATTTTTCTTTATATAAATTTTTTTAACCACTTAAATTTAAAAGAATGGGTAAATTATGGGAAAAACTCAAAGGTGAACTGATAGACATTGTTGAATGGATTGACCAAACAAATGATACTTTAGTTTATCGCTTTGAGAGATTAGGAAATGAAATTAAAAACGGAGCAAAACTCATTGTTCGTGAGTCTCAGGTAGCTGTATTTATTAACGAAGGAGAACTTGCAGATGTGTTTCCTCCTGGAACTTACACACTAGAAACACAAAACTTACCAATTCTTTCTACTTTGAAAGGATGGAAATATGGTTTCAAAAGCCCTTTCAAAGCCGAGGTTTATTTTGTATCTACACGATTATTCAAAAGCATGAAATGGGGTACACCTAATGTTTTTTACGTTAGAGATCAAGATTTTGGTAGAGTTTCTTTACGTGCTTTTGGTACATATACTTTTAAAGTTGCTGACGCTGCTAAATTTATCAAAGAAGTATCAGGAACTGATGGTGAATTTACAACAGCAGAAGTAATAGATGAATTGAGAAGTCTTATCATTACTCGTTTTATTGACGCAGTAGGCGAAAGTGGACTTTCATTACTCGATTTTGCTTCCAACTACAAAGATTTATCGGATTTTTGCGACAAAAAACTTCAAGAAGAATTTGTAGATTACGGATTACAAGTCACAAAATTCCTTATCAACAGCATCAACCTACCCGAAGAGCTACAAAAGAAACTCGATATGGGTACAGGTATGAACATGATAGGAGACATGAACAAATACCAACAAATGAAAATGGCTGATTCTATGGAAGCAGCTGCCAACAATCCGGGCGGCGGTGCCGGAGGCGGTATGGAAAACATGTTTGGAATGGCTATTATGGGTCAAATGATGCAAGGTGGCGGTTTAATGGGAGGAAACCAAAATCAACAGCAACAAAATACAATGCCACCTCCTCCAATGGTTCAATTTTTTGCAGTTGTTAATGGTCAACAACAAGGACCTTTCAATTTGCAGCAACTACAACAAATGATAGGACAGAATTCTATTACTCCGGAAACAATGGTTTGGAAAAACGGAATGCCAAATTGGTCAGCAGCAAACAGCGTACCTGAACTTGCAGGAATGTTCATACCAGCTCCACCACCACCTCCACCACCTCCTCCGGCTCCTTAATAATCTTATGTGTATTTTTAATTAATCACAGCTCAAAAAACAAACTTCCCGCATAAGGAGGTTTGTTTTTTTAACATATTACCAATTGTTATCCTCAAAAAAACATCGTATATGGAAGAAAACAAAAATCCTGAAATAGCAAATAAACACGATATTACGTGTAAGAATTGTGCCGGTAAACTTGAATTCAAACCCGGAACAAAAAGTTTAGAATGTCCTTATTGTGGAACGCTAAATGAAATAATAATTGACAAAGAAAAAATAAGAGAAGCACTTAGAGAAATTGATTATGTTAAATTTATTTCCGACGCTAATAATGTAGAAACTCCAAAAGAAGAAAGCAAATATGTAAAATGTCAGGCATGTGGAGCAGAAACAAGTGTAGACGCTAAAATGATTTCTTCTGAATGTCCTTTTTGCGGAACTCCTCTTGTTTTAGAGAAATCACAAATGAAATCTCTTGTTACGCCTGCTGCTCTTGCTCCTTTTAAAATTGAACAAAAAGTTGCGATTGAATCATTTCACAAATGGATGAAAAAACTATGGTTTTTGCCAAATAAAACCAAGGAATATGCCAAGCCACAAAAAATGCAGGGAATTTACACTCCTTATTGGACCTACGATTCTAACACAACAACTCATTATTCTGGTCAAAGAGGAGACGATTATCAAGTAACCGAAACCTATACTGATTCAAGTGGACAAACCCAAACTCGATCAGTAACAAAAACGCGTTGGACAAGTGTTTCCGGTACAGTTTACGTTACTTTTGATGATGTTCTTGTTGTAGGTAGTAATTCTTTACCTCAAAAACATGTCTACTCTCTTCAACCATGGATTCTAAATGAACTTATTCCTTACGATAAAAAATTCCTTTCAGGTTTTAAATCGGAAAGTTACGAAGTAGATGTTAAAAATGGGTTTGAAAAAGCAAAAACAATTATGGACAAAGACATTGTCAATGCTGTAAACAGAAATATTGGCGGAGACCATCAAAGAATAACATCTAAAAATGTAAACTACAATAACACTACTTTCAAACACATTCTTTTGCCTATTTGGTTAAGCTCATACAGATTTAAAGATAAAGTATATAGATTTGTTGTAAACGGACAAACAGGTAAAGTAAAAGGAGAACGTCCGGTAAGTGCGATGAAAATTATTCTTCTTGTATTATTAGTCATTGCGATTATTGTTGCAATAGTTTTACTAACTCAAAACTAAGAAACCAAGACACAAAAAAACCGAGCAAATGCTCGGTTTTTTTATCTAAATTAAATATTATTTATTAGCTTTCCAAGTGCTAAGTAAACTTCTGTCTGTTTCTTCCATTTCTGAAATCGTTGTAGTTACTTCAAGAGATCTCATTTTTTTATCCCAAAAAACAACAGGCATGTAATCAGCTGGTTTTTCGCCATCTGTATCAAAATAATCTTCATCAGAAGGAATATAAAACTGATAAGGAGCTTTTTTATCATATTGGAAAAGATTAACGTCAGAGATGTCATCAAATTCTAATACTAACTCTCCATTCAATTTATAATTGTCTTCATAAAGTTTTTTGCTAACAACTTTTGCATTTGGAAAAGCACTTTCAACTTCACTACCCATAAGGTAATCAGCAGCAAGTTCTGAATAATCACTATTAAGAACACTATCTGGATCCTCATCATCATATATTTGAGAGAAAATATTAACGTAAGTAATAGTTAATGTACCAGATGTTTTGTCTTTAAAATCGAATTTATACACTTTGTACTGAGCTGTAAGACAACCAGAAAGAACAATAATTGCGCTAAAAAGCAATACTAATAAAGAATAACGTTTCATAATTTATTTTTTTAAGTTATTGAAGCAAAAGTAAGCAATAAATGAAATTTAAAAAATTTTTTTTGACGAGGTTTATTTAAAAGTCAGCACAATGAAATGAGATTAAATACTAAGCAAAAAAACAATAAGTAAAACAACAATAAATAATACAATATAGATATAATATGATTTAAAATATCTCAAGAATGAATTATCAATTTTTTTTAACAGACTCAAATATTGCTGATGCAAATTAATTTTTTCTAATAATCTGGAATCTCTCGAATTTGATGGTAATTTCATTAACGTTTTATAAGATTTGGCTATAAAATCAACAGCGCCAACACTATCTTTTGCTTTTGTTGCAGAAATTGAAGCTTCATAATACAAATTTGCCAACAACAAATCATCAAATTCCTTTTCTTTTGCAATTTCAATAGCTTTAAGACTATACTCATAAGACAAATCGTAGCTTTTTTGCCTGAAATAAATTGTCGAAATCAAACTAAAAGAATACACAAGAACAATCATATCCTTTCGTTGCAAATTGTAAGCTAAATGCACACTTTTAAAGGTTACATCAATAGCTTTATCATAATCTTTATTTGCCAGATAAGATTCTGCCAAATGATTATAAAAATTACACATTAATACATCTGAGGGGTTAGCTTTTGATTGTATTTCTAATGCAAGTTGAAAAAAATTTACAGAAGATTTATAATCTTTTTCCGACAATAAATATTGAGCGTAAAAATCTGTTAACATTGCTAATTCAGAAGAATAACCTGTTATTCTTGACAATACTTTATGTAACATTTGCTCTTCTTCGGGAGGTAAAGTATCTAACATCGGAGGATGCAACATGTCCATGTAAAACTCAATAAACACCCTACAATTGTTTACATTTGGAGGGTATTTTTCAAACAAAAAATCCTGAACATCAGGCATAACTTCAAATTTTTCTTGAGATAATTTAACTAAACCTTCTGTAGATAAGTCATATATAACCTCAAGAATAATATTTTTCTCTTGCTCATCATGTAATCCGAAATAGTCTATAAATAAAGCAATTGAAGTAGATTCATTTCCAAATACTGAAAGTTGAGTTAATAATTTCAAATGTTTTTTAGACAAATTTTCGATTTTTTCCCGCATAATTAGCTGATGTTAAAACTGTTTTATTTTTTATTTTAAAAACCTAACAAAACATTGGCAATTTATTTATATTTTAGAGGCCAAATTACAAAACTCAAAACTAACAAACTTTAAGTTCAAACAAATAGAATATGCGAAAAATATTTATCAACATTAAAGAAATTATAAAAGCTGAAAGAGAAAACAGAAATATAATTTGTGGAAATGATATGAGCAAAATAGGCAGAATTAAAAATGCTTTTTTGATTATTGAAAATGAAAAAATTATAGATTTTGGCGAAATGAAAAACTTAGACAAATCGCTGTTTCAAGGAGCAGAAACAATTGATTTAAATAACGAAAAATTTATTATGCCGGCTTTTGTAGATAGTCACACGCACATAGTTTATGCAGGAAGTCGTGAGGGTGAATTTGTGGATAAAATAAATGGACTTTCTTATGAAGAAATTGCCAGAAGAGGCGGAGGAATTCTAAATTCAGCAAAACTACTTCATGAAACAAGCGAAGACGAGCTATTTGAACAAGCAAAAAAACGAATCTACGAAATAATGAAACTCGGAACAGGAGCAGTAGAAATAAAAAGCGGATACGGATTAAATACAGAAGATGAAATTAAAATGCTCAAAGTGATTAAAAGACTACAAGAATCAACTCCTATTACAATTATTCCAACATTCCTGGCTGCTCATGCTGTGCCAGCCGAGTACAAAGGTCGTCAAACAGAATTTGTTGACATGGTTATTAATGAAATGATTCCTGTAGTATCTTCTTTGGAACTTGCCGATTTTATTGATGTTTTCTGCGACAGAGGATTTTTCACAGTAGAAGACACAGAAAGAATATTGACTGCTGGAATGAAATACGGTTTTAGACCTAAAATTCATGCAAATGAACTAGACTTCTCAGGCGGAGTTCAAGTTGGAGTAAAATACAATGCTCTTTCGGTTGATCATTTAGAGTTTTTAGGAGACGCAGAAATAAACTCTTTAAAAGACACAGAAACAATGCCGACAATTTTACCCGGAACTGCATTTTTCTTGGGACTACCCTACTCGCCTGCCCGTAAAATGATAGACGCCGGTTTGCCTATTGCAATGGCATCAGATTATAATCCGGGATCATCTCCTAGCGGAAACATGAAATTTATTATGTCGATGGCTTGCACAAAGTACAAGCTTTTGCCCGAAGAAGCTCTAAACGCAGTTACTTCTAACACTGCTTATGCACTAGGATTAGATGAAACTCACGGAAGCATTACTCCGGGCAAAAAAGCAAATTTTATCATAACCGATCCAATGCCGAGTTTTGAGTTTTTCCCCTACTCTTTCGGTCGCGGGTTAATAGAAAAGGTTTTTATTAATGGAGAAGAAATTTTATAATAATGGAATGATTGAATAATAGAATGCTGGAATGATTGAATGATTGAATGATTGAATGATAGAATAAAATACTGAGGCTAAATGACTGAAAACTGAGGACTAATGACTGAATGACTAAAGACTGAGGACTGAATGACTTAAAAACAAAAAAACAAAAACATGGCAAAAAGTTATCATATACGAGACCTTGAAGAGGTTACCGGAATCAAAGCTCACACAATAAGAATGTGGGAAAAACGATACAATCTAATTGAACCTGAGCGTTCTGAAACAAACATCAGATACTACGACGAAGCTACATTCAAAAAATTTCTATTGATTACCCGACTTTATTACAGCGATGTAAAAATCAGTGAAATATCCAGACTTACAATCGACGAAATTCAAGAAAAAGTATTATTATTACACCCTACAGAAGTAAACTTCGAAAGTTGGTCGTCAGATTTATTGTTAACTGTGATAAAATTCGACAATTTTTTATTTGAAAAAACTCTAAAAGACAGCATTTTTAGTTTCAACTTAGACAGAACAATTTACGATTTTATAATACCATTCGTGCATAAAATAGATACACTATGGAAAACAGAAGCAATATCAATAATTCACAAAAAATTTGCTTTTGAAAACATTAAACGCTTTTTTTATAACATATCTTACTCTATAACAACAAATTATCCCAAGGGAGAGAATAAAATAATTTTAATAACAGATGACGAAGAACTAAACACTTTTGCTCTGCTTTATGCAGATATAGTTCTAAGAAGAAAAAATTATGAAATAATTTTTCTGAATAATATAAGCGATTTAGACCATTTTTTTGAGTATTTTGAAACTTTTGAGACAAATAAAATCCTAGCGATGTCATCTATTAGCCCAGAAAAACAATCAACTTTAATGAAATTTGTTAAAAAAATGCCTAAAACAACCTTTTACATTATTGACCTAAAATTTTCTCTGGACGAAGAACACAACAACATGATTTTAATTAATAATTTGGAAGAATTGGATAGTGAAATTTAAGTATTATGGCTTTATTTAAAAACAAACATACCAATAATAATACCGATACCTAAAACAACAATAAGGACACCTGTTACACGGTTTATCATAACAATTTTTCGAAGCGTAATTTTTTTCTTAAAATGATTAACAGTTAACGAAATACCAAACCACCACGAAGTTGCGCCTACAAAAACGCCACCTAAAAGAATAAGAATATGAAAAAGTGTGGTATTATGACCAATTATTCCGGCAGAAGCAAAAAAACCTGTAAAACCAAGAATTGTAACAGGATTAGAAAGAGCAAGTATAAAGCTTGAGGCAAAATCATTTGCCATTTTTCGCTTTGAAACTTTCTTTTTTGAACGATATTGTTTTACAGTATCAGACTTATATATCTTATAACCAATAAAAATCAAAAAAACACCGCCAATTAAGGCTAGCCAAAATCTGTTATCTAGTAAAAAATCCCTAATAAAATTTATTCCAAAACCGGCTACAGCAGCATAAACAATATCTCCCAAAGCTGCTCCCATACCAATAGAAAAACCTGCCCACAAACCATTATTCATAGTTCGTTGAACAGCCATAATGGCAATAGCTCCAACAGGCATAGATGCTAATAGTCCAATTAAAAAACCTTTTACAAGAAAAAGAATACTATCCAAGTTATATTATTTGAAAATTTCAATATTAAATCTCTCTAAAATTGATTCATCTTCGAGATCTTTTGCCAAAACCCTGAGTGTTTCATGAGGAACATCAAACATGTCCAAAAGCATTAACCCATCAATGCAATTATTGAATTTTGGATCAACATTAAACGCCAAAGTTTTAGCGCCCAAACTTATATATTTTTTAAATAAAACAGGAATTCTACCGTCCGGTTCAATCTCTTTCACATATCTGTCGAGCTTATTAAGGTCATTACCAATATCTTGCAACAAAATTGTTTTATCAAATTCTTCTACCTGAACTTTATATTTTTTTCTTGGTTTTATATGTTTTGCCCACAAAGGCTGAAAATAATAGTTCTCAAAAAAGTTGACTATTAAATTTTTTGTTAATTCCGAAAAGTCCTGACTAATACTCACAGGACCAAGCAAATATCTGTATTGAGGATTTTTAAGCAAGAAATAAAAAATTCCTTTCCACAACATAAATAAAGAAAGAGGTTTTCGTTGATATTCTCTTACAATAAATGACCTTCCCATTTCCAAACTCTGCTTAAGAACAGGAGCTAAGCCTTTTTTTATTCTAAACAAAGAGCTTATATAAAATCCATCAACGGAATATTGTTCAACTATTTCGTCCCCCTTACCTATTCTGTAGGCACCTACTATTTTATTCTCTTTATTATCCCAAATAACCAAATGTTGAAAATACAAGTCGTACTCATCAATGTCAATACTTTTATTTGTTCCTTCTCCTACTTCTCTGAAAGTTATTTCTCTTAATCTGCCAAGTTCCGTGAGCACATTTGGGAAAACATCAGTTGGAGCGCAAATAATATCAAAACCACCTTGAGTGTACAACAGGTATTCTACTTTTGCCTTATTTATTTGGTCAATTATAACTTTTTCCGGCTGAGATTCCGCAATTTTTTCAACTTTACTTAATCTAAATTTCTTTTTGTGCTTAAAAAAATTATCTACATCAATAGGAGCATTCGCTCCAAGAGCATAAACCCGAGCACGCAAAAATCTTGAATATTGCCACAAATCCGGAAAATTATTTTGTTCTTCCAACTTTATTGGATTGCCAATCCTTACAGCTCCAATGCTATTCCGTTTTTTCAACATTTCTTTTTGTAGGAAAAAGCTTTGTAAAAAAGGATGAAGATTTCCTATTGCATGAAAAAGTTTTCGGAATGAATCATTAAAATAAATAGGAACTACAGGAATTTTAGCAATTTTAATCAACTTTGCTATTCTAATATCCCATTGTACATCAAGAATTTTTTTAGCATTTCTATTGTAAGTAGCAATTCTACCTGCAGGGAAAAAACCCACTGAACCTCCATCAATAATATAATTCAATATTGATTTTGTGCAATTTAGGCAAGGGTTAAACGATTTAGGATCTTTCTTATTGATTGGAATTGTAAGATTTCTAAAAGGTTCAATTTCATGATACTTGTGTGACGTAACAATCTTAAAATCAGGTCTTTTAGCAGAAATTATTTTTACTAAAAAAAGAGCCTCTAAGCCCCCCATGGGAAAATTTGAAACTATAATAAAAGCCCCTTTTTCTGGTATTCGCTGTAAATCTTTTTCTGAAATATCAATAGTAAGATTCAATTCATCTAAAATAGAATCCACAAAATCAATTCCTTCCTTTACAGAATGTTCTTTATATATTTCTTTTACCTTTTTAAACTTTATAAATTTATTTAGAAAATTCAGGAAATTATCGCTTCTTTTGTTAAAGTCGTGAATATCTAACAAATCTAACGGTTGTATATCTTTCATGTTTTAATTTTATTGAGGAATTTTTTTACTCTTTCAATCTATAATATATTGAAATGTATATGTTTTGATGAAAAATTATTTTTAGCAATTTTAGTAATAAATTGAAAATTTTCCAAAAATTGATTTTTTTATTTACTTTGAATTTTATTTCAACTAACAGAAAACATCAGACTATGGATTTATTTGAACAAATAAACAACGACATCAAGGCTGCAATGAAAGCCAAAGAAAGTGACAAACTCATGTCATTACGTGCTATAAAATCAGAATTATTATTGATTAAAACTAGTGCTGGTGGCTCCGATGAGATAACAGACGAAGCTGCAATCAAACTACTACAGAAAATGGTAAAACAACGAAAAGAGTCTGCCGAGATATACAAACAACAAGGTAGAGAAGATTTGTACGAAAAAGAAATGAAAGAAGTTTCTTTTATTATGCCTTATTTACCAGAGCAAATGTCTGACGAACAATTAACTGCTGAATTAGAAAAAATAATGCAAGAAGTTGGCGCTTCTAGCATAAAAGACATGGGTAAAGTAATGGGTTTGGCAAATAAAAAACTGCAAGGAAAAGCGGAAAGCAAAAAAATAGCAGAAACTATTAAAACACTACTAAGCGACTAAATTTCATACTTAATATAATTCCCAAAAACTAATTTTATGTATGACAAATTAGCCGCACTTGATAACATTAAGCTAAACTTTTCGGAAGGATCCCTTTTTGTTCTAAATATTACACTTGCTTTAATAATGGTAGGTGTAGCATTGGGTGTGAGATTAAAAAGGTTTAAAAAACTGGCATTAAGTCCAAAACCGGTTATTGTAGGTCTTATTTCCCAATTAATATTGTTGCCGGCACTAACTTTTTTGTTGACTATTGCTTTGGGCTTACCTAAAAGCGTATCACTTGGTTTAATATTAGTAGCTTCTTGCCCCGGAGGAAACATAAGCAACTTTATGAGTTCTTTAGCAAAGGGGAATGTTGAACTTTCGGTTAGCATGACAATGTTTACAACATTAGGTTCTGCTCTATTTACTCCTTTAAATTTTGCAATTTGGGGAAATCTCTTTTTGAAAGTTGCTGCAAGAAAACATGAACAACTTGCTGCTGTATCAATAGATTTTTTCCAAATGTTACAATCTGTTATTATTATTCTTGTTATCCCTCTGATAATTGGACTCCTTATCACAAGATTTTTCCCTAAATTCTCTATAAAATCAGCACCTTATGTTAGAAATATTTCTATTGTAATATTTTTGGTTTTAGTAGGTATTATGATCAAAAATAACTGGGAATTTGTTGTTGGATACGTTAAATATATTTTCATTATTGTTCTCTTACACAATACAATAGCATTACTTACCGGATATTTCTTTGCAGCTGCAAATAAACTTCCTTATAAAGACAGAAAAACAATTTCAATAGAAACAGGAATTCAAAATTCCGGATTAGCATTAGTACTTATTTTTAACCCAAAACTTTTTGGAGGCATTGGCGGAATGGCAGCAATGGCTGCATGGTGGGGTATTTGGCACATAATATCCGGTTTAACAATGGGTTTCTATTGGTCAAAAAGAAAAAAAAGACTAGAATGATAAAACTAAACAAAGTAAAAAAAGAAGGTTTTGGATATAGATTTTTCAAATTCCTTTCTGACAGATTTCACGATAATATTTTTTATAGAAAAGTAAAATATACCGGAATAGAAAACATAGTTCCAGGAAAACCTACTTTATTTGGTCCAAACCATCAAAACGCGTTGATGGACGCTATGGGAATATTAGCTTCAAGAAGAAAAGCCGACCCTGTTTTTCTTGCTCGTTCGGATATTTTCAGCTCAGATTTGCTCGGAAATCTTTTTGTTTCTATGAAAATATTACCGGTTTATAGAATTAGGGACGGAAAAGATAAACTTGAAAAAAACGAAGAAATTTTCAATTTATCTGTTGAAATTTTAGAAATGAACAAAGATTTAGTGATATTTCCCGAAGCACAACACACCGAATTTCGTTCAATATTACAGCTGAAAAAAGGTTTAATGCGTGTTGCTTTTCACACGGCTGAAAAAAATAATTTCGAAATAGATTTGCAAATTATTCCGGCAGGAATTTATTACAAAAATTACACAAATTATCGTTCTCAATTGCTTGTTAATTACGGGAAACCTATTAGCATTAACAAATACAAAGAACAGTATCTTGAAAACAAACAAGCTGCTCTTTTAGCTTTCAGAAATGACCTTAGAGAAGCTATTATTCCTTTGGCTATTCATATTCAGCACAAAGAATTTTACGATGTTTACGAAAATAGCCGTCAATTATTCGATTACGAAGTTGCTTCTATTAAAAACCTGAAGCTAAATAACATGGTTGACAAGTTTAATATTGATAAAAAAATAATTAAAACTTTAGACGAAGCAAAAGTAAAACAACCCGAGAAATTTGAAATAATCACAAAGAAAATAGCTGATTATTTTGAAAAACTTAAACAAAACAAGCTCAAAGACTATTTATTCGACAAAAAAGTTTCTTTTATAGGCAATTTTTTAATGAGTTTATTATGGATTGTGCTTCTTCCATTATCAATATTCAGTTGGATAAATTTTGCAATTCCGATTTTAACTCCCGAATTGTTAGTTAAAAAATTTAAGGACACTCAATTTCACAGTTCTGTTCGTTATGTTGTCGCACTGTTTTTACCTTTTGTCTGGTCATTAGTTGGAGTTGCTTTATTGTGGATTTTTGTGAATATTTGGTGGGTAACCCTAATATATTTTGTGGTACAATATCCACTGTTGGTTACTTGGCTGGAACTTAGAAAACAATTTAAAAAAATAACCGGCAAATGGCGCTATATATTTAAAGCGAAAAAAGTTACTCAATTAAAAATTGAAAGAAAAGGAATAATTGATTTGTTCAATGATCTTTATGAATAGTATTATTGAAAATTTCAAAATTTTAACAAACTAGATTTACCAAATCATAAGAAATGGTAAATCTAGTTAGTCAATCAAAAACACTTTAGTCATTTATTTTACTCTACAAATCTAAAAGTTTTAAAAATATCAGCAAGATTTCCTTTTTTACCAAAATCGCTAAAATCTTCAATGCCTGAATTTTGGTTACCGAGCATTATTACTACAACCCCATTGTCTGTAGTAGAACCTTCTGTTATAACAGTAATAATTCCGTGATAATCACCAGCTTCAAAGAAATCGTACATAGGTTCTTTATCCCCAAAAGTAAATTTAGCAACAACTCGTTTTTCGCCCCAAAATTTTTCTACTTCTATAGATTTTTTTTCAAAATTTGGAAGTTGAACTTCAAACTGATTTACTAATTCTTCTATCAAACTAAGTAAATCTTCGTCACTTGTTATTAAACAATTATTGCAATAACCGATAGAAATTTCTTCGTTTGATAATTCATCTTTTGTAAGATGATCAATCATAATATAACTAAGATTTTTTGAACCTTCTACAGCTTTCCACACTGAAATAGCTTCATCTGTTGGATGAGAAATTTTAAAATGTACTTCATTTAAACCCCATTTTACACAATCTTCAGGAGTTACTTCAATTACATTTTCAAAGTCAGTGATTTTTTTTTCACAAGCTGTTAAAGACACTAAAATCAGAGCTACAGCAAAGAATAGGATTTTTTTCATTGTTCTATTTTTAAAGTTAATAACTATTGTTTACAATTTTTGTCATAAAAATCAAAAAAATCAAATAATTTTGACGAATATTTAAGACAATTATGATTTTTGCTGATGTAATAATTCCTTTGGCGCTTGCCGATTATTTTACTTATTCTATTCCTGATGAATTTGTTGCCGAATGTGAAATTGGCAAAAGAATTCTTGTTCAATTTGGCCGAAAAAAATATTACACTGCAATAATACGTAAAATTCACAACAATAAACCTGATTACGAAACAAAAGATATTTTTTCCGTAATAGACTCAAAACCAATCATTAACGAAACTCATATTCGTTTTTGGGAATGGATTTCAGAATATTTTATGGCAACAATTGGAGAAGTTTATGCTGCTGCAATGCCTATTTCTTTACGCATCGAAACTCAAACTCAAATTTTTCTGATAAAAGAAATTTTTGACGAAGAACTTTCGGAAAACGAAAAAATTATTGTTAATGCACTTAAAAATCAAAAAACACTGACTATTAGTGCTATTTCAAATCTTATTGATATAAAAAACCCAATCAGAATTGTAAATAAACTTCTTGAAAAAGAAATTATCGATGTTTACGAACATTTTCTGAAAGGTTACAAGCCTAAATATGAGAAGTTTGTCAAAATTTCGCCAATGATAAATTCTGAGTTAGAATTGCAAAAGTCATTTGATAAAATTTCCCGCGCACAAAAACAAACCTCTATCCTACTAGCATATTCTTCTTTGTCAAAATTAAAATACGATTCCGGTTCTCATTCTTTTTTATTTGAAGAAGTTAAAAGAAAAGAATTATTAGAAAAAGCCGATTCAACCGGTTCTGTTCTAAATTCATTGTACGAAAAACAAATTTTGGTTGAATACGAAAAGAAAAAATCGAGATTAGCCGGCACTTACGACAAAGAAATTAGTTTCAACAAACTTAGCGATGTTCAAAAACAAGCTTTTGATGACATCAAAGAAACCTTTAAAACAAAAGATGTTACTCTGCTTCATGGAATAACTTCTAGCGGAAAAACAGAGGTTTACATACATCTTATTCGGGAATATATAAACAAAGGCAAACAAGTTCTGTATTTATTGCCCGAAATTGCTCTTACTTCGCAAATAATAGAACGTTTAAAAGCAGCATTTGGCGAAATTGTCGGAATATATCACTCAAAATTTAACGATTCAGAACGTGCTGAAATATGGAATAAAACCACTCCAAACTCTGATGAACTTAACAAATACAAAATTATACTCGGAGTTCGTTCAGCAATTTTTTTACCTTTTGATAATCTGGGTTTAATAATAGTTGACGAAGAACACGAAACAACATACAAACAGTTTGACCCTGCTCCGCGTTATAATGCTCGTGATGCCTCTGTGGTTCTTGCGAAAATGTTTGACGCAAAAGTTCTAATGGGAACAGCAACTCCATCTATTGAAACTTATTTTAACACCAAAACAGGGAAATTCGGATTAGTAGAAATAAACAAACGCCATAGAAACATTGAATTACCGGAAATTGTTTTTGCTGATTTAAAAGAAGCAAGGCTAAAAAGTCAGATGAAATCAATTTTTCACCCAAAAATGATTGAAAACATAAAAGAAGCACTCGGAAATGGCGAACAAATTATTCTTTTCCAAAACAGACGTGGCTTTTCACCTTATGTTGAATGTAAAACTTGCGGTTGGATTCCAAAATGTGTAAATTGTGACGTAAGCCTAACTTATCACATCGACTCAAACGACCTTGTATGTCATTATTGCGGATACAAACAACCGGTGCCTTCAAGTTGTAACTCATGCGATTCAATTGCCATGGAAACAAGAGGTTTTGGAACTCAAAAAGTAGAAGACGAAATTAAGATTTTCTTTCCGGGCGTTAATGTCGGCAGACTTGATTTAGATGTTTCAAAACGAAAACACGGCTATGAAGAAGTAATTTCAAGTTTTAGTTCAGGTGAAGTTGATATTCTTGTTGGAACACAAATGGTTACAAAAGGACTTGACTTTGAAAACGTAAGTATTGTAGGTGTTTTAAATGCAGATAATTTATTAAATTTTCCGGATTTCAGAAGCTACGAAAGAGCTTTTCAGTTGATAACTCAGGTAAGCGGAAGAGCGGGAAGAATGCACAATCAAGGCAAAGTAGTTATTCAAACAGCTCAGCCAAAGCACAAAATTCTTCATTTAATTTCACAAAACAGCTATTCTGGGCTTTACGAAGAAGAGTTAAGAGAAAGAAAATCATTCAGTTATCCGCCATTTGTCAGACTAATTAAAATCACGTTGAAACACAAAAAAGAATTTGTGGTAAATACTTTTTCAGAAGAATTG
This sequence comes from Bacteroidales bacterium, assembly GCA_016938685.1. Classification (GTDB taxonomy): domain Bacteria; phylum Bacteroidota; class Bacteroidia; order Bacteroidales; family JAFGUD01; genus JAFGUD01. The sequence continues at coordinate 34,911 of JAFGUD010000298.1, forward strand.
GCTTTATTACTTAGGAAATCATTCGCAAATCGTATATTAGGTCCGCAAGCACCACTGATTGGACGTATTCAGAATTATTATCTCAAAGAAATTTTATTAAAATTTGAACCTGAAGCTTCATTACCAAAGGCAAAAAAAATAATTATAGCACACACAAATCAGCTAAAACAGAAGAATAATTTCAGCAATGTACAAGTTAATTTCAACGTCGATCCGATTTAAAAACAAATAATGATTAATGGTTAATAATCAACCTAAACAAAATTTGAAAACAAAAATATGCCACCGAAAATGCGGCATCTAACTAATTCAATCCTTTCATAGACAAACCAATTCTTTTTCTGTTTACATCAATAACAACAACTTTCACTTTAACAGATTGATGAACTTTAACAACATCAGCCGGATTTTTCACAAATTTATCGGCTAATTCCGAAATATGAACTAATCCGTTTTCTTTAATCCCGATGTCAACAAAAGCTCCAAAATTTGTAACATTTTTAACAATTCCGGTCAAAATCATTCCTTCGTGCAAATCATCAATAGAGCGTATCATTTCATCAAAAACCACACTTTCGAACTTCTGACGAGGGTCACGTCCGGGTTTTGCAAGTTCCAGCATTATATCAGTCAAAGTTTCTTTACCAACTTTCTCATCAATATACGAAGTTATGCTGATTTTATTCTGAATAGTTTTATCTGAAATTAAAGTTTCAATGTCAACACCTAAATCTTTTGCCATTTTTTCAACAACTTTGTACGATTCAGGGTGAACAGCAGAAGCATCAAGGGGATTGTCGCCATCAAGAACACGCAAAAAACCGGCAGATTGTTCATAAGCTTTTGGTCCCATCAATTTCACTTTTTGTAATTCCTTTCGATTTTTTATTCTGCCTTTTTCTTTTCGATATTCCAAAATATTTTCCGCTAATTTTGGTCCAAGTCCGGAAATATAAGTCAACAAATATTTAGAAGCAGTGTTTACATCAACTCCCACAAGGTTCACACAACTTTCAACAGTCATATCAAGACTTGTTTTTAGTTTATTTTGGTCAACATCGTGCTGATACTGCCCTACTCCAATCGATTTTGGGTCAATTTTAACAAGTTCAGACAATGGATCAATCAGTCGGCGACCAATCGAAACCGCACCACGAACTGTAACGTCGTAATTTGGAAACTCTTCGCGAGCAATTTTTGAAGCAGAATATATCGAAGCACCGCTTTCATCTACAACATAAACATTCAAATCGCGATTAAAACGTACTTTTTTAATAAATTTTTCAGTCTCAAAACTTGCAGTTCCGTTTCCAATTGCTATTACATCAATTTTATATTGTTCAACAAGATTGCTAATAGTTTTGATTGATTTCAGCAAATCGTCAGGCTCTTTTGAAAAAGGATAAACAGTCGCATTAAAAAGCAAATTTGCTTGTTCGTCAAGCGTAACAACTTTGCAACCTGTACGAAAACCCGGATCAATAGCCAAAACCCGATGTTTTCCCAAAGGAGGTGCAAGAAGTAAATTTCGTAAATTTTCAACAAAAACTCTGATTGCTTCTTCGTCTGCTTTTTCTTTTGCTAAGCTTTTAAATTCATTTTCAATAGAAGGTTTCAAAAGACGATTATAACCATCTTCAACAGCCATTTTCACTTGATTTGAACACTCATTTTCTCCATGAACAAATAATCTATTCAGTTTATAATACGCATTTTCCTTTTCTATTGAAACATCAACTTTTATAATCTTCTCATTTTCAGCACGAAGCACAGCTAATAATCTATGCGAAGGCATTTTTCTCAAATCCTCTGCCCAATTGAAATAATCCTGATATTTAGTACCTTCTTCTTCTTTACCTTTTGAAACTTTTGTTGCTAAAACAGCTTCTTTTTCAAACAAGTAGCGAATTGCATTTCTTGCAAAAGTATCTTCGCTTACTTTTTCTGCAATAATGTCTCTTGCCCCCTTCAAAGCATCTTCGACAGTTGGCACATCTTCATGCAAAAAACCTTCCGCAAATAACTGTAAATCAATCTGTTTCTGCTTTAAAATCTTATCAGCAAGTGGTTCTAAACCAAATTCTTTTGCTTTTGTAGCACGAGTTTTTTTCTTTTCTTTATAAGGAAGATAAATATCTTCAAGTTCTATTATTGTCTCCGCTTTTTCGAGTTTACTTTTGAGTTCCGGAGTAAGTTTCTCCTTTTCCTCAAGAGTTTTCAGAATATATTCGCGACGTTGTTCAAGTTCTACATACTTGTTCATTTCTATCTGAATATCACCAATTTGCACTTCATCAAGACTACCCGTCATTTCCTTACGGTAACGACTAATAAACGGAATTGTAGCACCATATTCCAACAAACCAATTGTGTTTTTTACCTGATATTCCTGAATGCCCAACTTTTGAGCAATTTTTTTAAAATATTTTTCGTCCATGAAAAGAGTTGAAAGTTATAAAGTTAAAAGTTATAAAGTTAAAAGTAGTAAAGTTCTAGCTATTTCGAATTTAGCTTCGCTGAGAAAAGTTGTAATCCGAAACCCTTACCATTCAAGCTATTTCGGACTAGTAATCCGAAAAAGTAAGTTTCATAAAAACAATAAGCAAACAAAAATAATTTTTTGGCAGGAAACGACAAAAAATAATGTTCCAAAATCCGACAGGTTTCAAAAACTTGTCATGTTTAAACTAACTATTTTTCAACGAGAGCATCTTTAAGCTGTTCTCAATGCTGTTTCTCATTTGCAATCCGAAAACTACAGACACTTTACCTAAAACACTAATTTTAAGCTATATGCTCCAATTATTAATTCCCAGAGTAAAATAATTATAAACTAAAAACCTGAAAATTTACTTTATAACTACAAATTATAAACAGCAGAAAGCTAATTTTTAAAATTCACTATATCCTAATTCCAACCAAAAGGATATCGTCAACTTGTTCATTTTTTCCAATCCAGTTTTCAATTTCGTCATCAAGAATTTTGTGCTGTTCATTCATTGGTTTTTCGCAAATAGATAATAACATTTTTTTAAAGTTTTTCGAGTAATACTTTTGGTAATGTTCACCACCTAATTGATCAACAAAACCATCAGTAAAAACATAAATCAAATCACCTTTGACTATGTTTATTTTTTGTGTGGAAAAAAGAGTTTCTTCTATATGAATAGCAATTGGTTGCCTATCGCCTTTTATATCATAAAGCTCTAACTGATTGGCAGTTACTAAAGTGTGTTTCCCCACACCTAAACTAATTTTATTGTCAGCAATGCTTTGTTTTGATCTAATTAAATATAAAGAATTGTATGCGCCCGAAAATTGCATTTCCATATTTTTGGAATCAATAATACAAAGAGCTAAATCCATTCCGTCTTTTTGTTCATCAATATTACCTTTTTGTCTCAAAGCTCGTTTTATTTTTTCTCTTAATTCATTCAATATTGCACCTGAATTGCTAATGTTGTTTTTAGTAACTATTTCATTTAAAAAACTAATACCCAACATACTCATAAATGCTCCGGGAACACCATGTCCGGTGCAATCAGCAACAGCAATAACTGTTTTGTCTTCAAAACTTTTCATCCAATAAAAATCCCCTGAAACAATATCACGAGGTCGAAATAAAATAAAGTTTTCAATATTATTTTTGTCTAAAATATTTTCGGGGAGAATTGCTGTTTGAATTTTTTTTGCATACTGAATACTTGAAATTATTTTATCTTGTTGTTTTGAAATTTCCTCATTTTTAAAATGCAACTCGTCTCTTTGAGCACTTATTTCATTTTTTTGAGAAGACAACATTGCATTTTTTTCTACCAAAACCTCTTCATTTCTAAGATTTTCTTTTTTAAATGAATTAATAATCAGAAATAAAATAAAAAATGAATTAATCATATTAATTAATACAGAGCTAAGTTCTTGTTCTTTGGGTGTTGAAAATATTTCGCCAAAATTATGAATATAAATAGCAATAAACACAAACAAAAGTAAATTCAGAGCCCAAAAAAGCACGTATTTCCATGTAGTACGGTATAACATTATTGCAAAAACTGACGATAAAAGTAAAAAGTATGAAACTCTTAATCCAATAAAAATTGATTGAGTGAATGTAAAAAAGATTGGTAATAAACAGGCAATAAACCTGGCTAAATTATACCTTTTCTTGTAATTTAAAAAAACAACAACAGTAGCAACAACAGCCATAAATAAGTCAATTAAGGGAAAGAGAATTGTCCATTTTTCAGATAACTCTACTTTTTCTTGTCCTGTTGCCACAATTAAATCAAAAAATGAAGATAAATTATCAGGTAATTCATCTACGAAAGAAAAATAAACTACAATACCAGCTAAGAACATAGCAAAACCGGCAATAATGCTTAATCCATTAACTATTCTGATTCTTTTTATTTTTACGGCAGAAAGCGAATCACTAGTTCCGATATTTAATAACTTAAAAAAAAATTCTTTAATTTTCTCTAACATACTCTTAATCAGTTAATTTTGACGTATTTTTTTTAAACTAGCTGTTTCGGATTTAGCTTCGCTGAGAAAAGTTGCAATCCGAAAAAGTAAGTTTCCATAAAAACAATAATCAAACAAAAATAATTTTTTGGCAGGAAACGACAAAAAATAATGTTCCAAAATCCGACAGGTTTCAAAAACTTATCATGTTTAAACTAACTATTTTTCAACGAGAGCATCTTTAAGCTGATCTAAAAAAACGTCTGTATATTCTTGAAGATAAATCGAAAATTGAGGCTCCATATTTCTCATTGTGCTCCAATTAACATCATTTCGTAAACCATATTTGCCATCAATTTTACAATTCAACTTAAACTGATTTGCTCCAATTCCAACATATTGAATCTCAAATTTCAAATACTCTGTTGGATTTCTCGACTCTTTGGGCAAACCGGTTGTCCAAGAAATAACACTTGAAATCCAAGCACTTTCCTTCTCTTTCAAAACTTCATTTCGCAAACCAATAACTTCAAACTTAAAAACCTCATTATCAACAGAATGAACGACAATTTGAGATAAATTATTATTTTCTGATTGATTCTGTTTTTTTGTAATTTTGCTAAAATAACGAACCGACCAAGCTGAAATAAATTCATAAATTTCTTTTCTGTTTCTTAAATCATCTCCATTTTGAATCTCAATATATCTATCAGACAAATCATTAAAAATCATATTTATTTGAGAGATACCACTTTTTGTTTCAATTTCTTCTAAAACCAAAACATTTTGATTTACATAATTGATTATTACTTTAAACAAATATGGTTCTAACGGATTGTAAGTATCAAAAATAAACACATACAATTTTGACGGTTCTTGTTTGAAAATATTAGAAGCGGAAAAGAATAAAAATTCTGATAAATTATAATTCTTATCCCGAAGTAATGTTTCATTTAATTTTTTCCATGCGTAATAATTACTGTCAGGAGAATTATAACAAATTTTCAAATAAAGAACTAATGTATCATCATAAAAAACAGCATTATCAGCAGAAATTGACTTTCTAAATTCACTATTATCAAGAAATTCTTCGTATAGTTGCAAATTTTGTTGCAATTCAGCCGTTGTTTGTTGACCAAGCAAAGTATTAAAAGTTAAAACAGCTATAAAAACTAAAAAAAAACTCTTCATTATTACTATTTTTTATTATAAATAAACAGAAAATCGGCATCAGTTTGGTTATCTTTAAATGAACCTTCGTTAACTTTTGGTTTAGAATATTTGAGATAATCGCTAAGCTCAGAATAACGCAAAATGTAATCAGAGCCACCTTTGCTGTTTAGGGCGTCAATAAATTTACGAGCCATATCAGAATTATCTGGTGTTTCTTTTCCTTCTGCATCTGATGTGAAAAACAAACGAGTCTTATTATTTTTGAAATTTTCAATAATGAACTGTTCCTGAGTAAGTTCATTGTAACGACTTTTTGGCACATTTCCCTTTGTTGCCTCCTCAAACGACTTACTATAACAAGCATCAACCATTACCAATATATGATTGCATTGCAATTTGTTTATAGCATCGGCAAGAATATAATATTGTATTGCTGTGCGTCCAAGCAATCCAAGATTAGACTCGTTTGCTCCTATTGGCAAAAAATAATTTTCAATTCCATGACCGGAAAAGAAAATCAATAATTGTCCATTTTGATCAAATTGTTTGTTAGTAAATTTTTTAGAATATTCATCTAATTTATCAAAAACATTTATATAATCAGGATTTTCGATAATTTCAACCTTAAAATTATAGTCATTTTCTAAAATTTCACCAATGTCTTCGGCATTATCAATTGGGTTCTTAAGGGTATTGTGCATTTTATAATCCTCTGCCGCAAAAAATAAAGCATAATTTTTCCAACCGTATTCTACACTTTCAAAATTAACCAAAAACGATTTTTCTTTGATATTAGCCTTACTATCAATGACTTTAACTTTTACTGTGTTATTATTTGGCTCCAAATTTATCATTCCACTAAATTCACTACCATTTTTTTGGGCTTCGTTTCCATTTATAAGCACAGTGCTAATTCCGTCTTCATCTGTAACTTTCACTATAAAATTGAAAGGATTTGTGCTTGCTGATGCGCTTGAAACCATCAAAAAAGAAGTAGGTTTATCTGCTCCTGTGTTTTCAACAACCTGATAATCCAAATCGTATTTTACGTTTATAGTGTTTGATTTTCCGGTGATTTTTTCTTGTGAAAATGCCGAGAAGCCAAGTAATAAAACAATCAAAAGAAATGATATTTTTCGCATAATACTGGTTTTTGTGTTACAAAGATAGTCTTTTTTCTATTTATTGGAACAAAACTATTTTGAATATAAAATTACGAATGTCCGAAACATCAAGTAATATTGTCATAAAAATAAAAAATATTTGGAACACCATATTTAAAATTTTGAAAAATTGCTTACGGCTGCGCTTTTTTTAGGTGTATCTTCTCTCAAACAGTCATATTGGAAATCTCTTGCTTGAACCTGTCCTGTATTGATCTAAATTGATTGTAAATTTACATTACATAGTGCAATTAATTGGACAAAGAGTTCTTTCCCACTTCTACTCTTAATGCAAGCAAGTTGCTTCCAGCAGGACATAACGATGTTTCAAATTTAAAATCCGAAAAAGCTGAGGAACTAATGATGTGCAAGTTAAAAACTTGCTATTATTAAGGCATTCAAGACTCAGTCTTAAACGAAATATTCATGAGAGAAAATAAGATAATGGTCATGCAAATTCATTTGCTCCGGTTTTGCAACTTTAGTTGCGAAAAGCTGTTGCTAAAGCAACTTAACCTGAGCGATTAAAATCGCATAACCAAAAAAGTATTGACCTCGTTTAAAACCTTGTCGCAGTTGAGACTCCTCCTTTTGTCGGAGTGACA
>JAFGUD010000299.1 GCA_016938685.1 Bacteroidales bacterium
AGTAAGCTCGCCTTTTTCGGCAAGTCGATGCAATTCGCTTAAAGCATTCAGTAATACAGGAAGCTCTTTTTCTTCGAGCAAGCCTACTGAAGCCAGCATCGTTACATGGGCCATTGAACCCAGAATGTCGTGCGATGACAGGTAAAGATCCAGTTCCCGATCTTTTCCAACTGTGAATTCTTCAATCGCCTTGTTAACTGTTGTTCCTTTGTCCCAGAGTTTCATTTGCTATTTTCTGTTTGATTTAAATTCAGTCTTATCCGGCTTAATTGCCTTTTTATTTTAATTGGATTGCCATATCGTTAAATTTAGCTTTTCTGTGGAACAAAGATAGAATTTCCGATCAAAACACTTTGAATTGCTGCCAAACAAACAGATAGAATTAATTGTAGTCATTCGATGTCAAAGAGTCTGGTCTGCAGGTAATTTTTCATTTTCTATTTATCCATTTTCTTTTCCCATTAATGAAAACGGTTCAACGTAAGTTTAGTAATCCATTTTTAGTTTTTTATCATACCACCCCCTCAAAAGGTGGGGTGTTATAAAAAAAAAGAATTCAAGAGTGAACCGCGTGTTTGAAAGTGAAACAGTCGTGTCTTTCGAATTTCATTAACAATTTGTGTGTACCTATAAAAATCTGCGAATTTGCAAAGTGCATGTTGGTTGTAGTAAAATGATACTAAAAACAATCATATGATAATAATATGACAAAAAATGGGGCTGTAAAAATCAAAAAGCACATAAAAGGCAGTTTTACATTAATAATTTGTTAAGTGCTCATATGGGAGAGATAAAAAAGGCACAATGATTGGATAAAAATACATTTTTTTGAATTGTAAATAAAAAATGATGGGGTATGAATCTTAAAAACACAATAAAAATGAAAATAACCCTATAAAAAACAGGGGTAAATAAGAAAATAATATAAAACGATAAAATAAATGCAGTTTAACTATTAAAAATTACGATTATGAAAAAGACACTACTGATTACCGCAAGCATGTTTCTATTGC
>JAFGUD010000300.1 GCA_016938685.1 Bacteroidales bacterium
AGTTGGAAACGCTTTAAAAGCATAGAAAAACATTACTTTGAAATAATTGAAATACCATCGTCAATTTAAACCAGAGCCAAAAAAATATAATTTAAAAATGCAAACGGAGAAATGTTTTTGTTTGTTGAAATAACTTTATAATTGTCGATTTTTTTCTTTTCACTGTTGAAAATTAGCCTAACTACTTTGAATATTTTTAATAAAAACAGTAAAATAAGAACAGAAACTATAGAAATGTAAACAACTGATAAGAAGTTAATTAACCTAAAACTTTTTTCAGTTTCATTAGATAAAATTTCACTTCCAACAGAAATTGGAGTCAGAACAAAGTGCGCAATTTGATTATCAACAGCAATATTTAACTGTGTTTTAATCAACGGAATAGCAAATGAAATAACAACCGACACAATAAGAAAAGCTCTGTTTAATATATGAAAAGTGTCGTTTCTAAGAAATATTCTCCAAACTAAAAACAACATTGTCAAGCTAATTGCTACCTTTGATTGGTATATTATAAATTCCTGCATTTGTTTATTATTAGTGTTATTATTTTTTTTATTTAAAAACAATTTGTTTTACTTTTTCCTTTTTTCAATAATTTTGTCCATTTCTTTTTTTAGTTCTTCAATTTCAGAAACCGTCAATTCATCTTCGTCTGATAGAAAAGAAAACATTTTTTTTGCTGAATTTTCGAAATAATTTTTCATAAATCCTTTCATGAATTTTTTTGCGTATTCTTTTTTAGTAATCAGTGGAAAATATTGATGAGTTCGACCAAATGGTTCATGACCAATAAATTCTTTTTCTTCCAATATTCTTACAATTGTAGAAACAGTATTATAAGCAGGTTTAGGTTCAGGGAAAAATTCCACAATTTCTTTTACGAAACCTTTTTTCATTTTCCAGAGGATTTGCATTATTTGTTCTTCGGCTTTTGTTAATTCTTTCATGGTGTCGTTATAAAGTTTTTAAGGTACTAAAAGTTGAGATTAAATTTCGTTTTTAATTACAGTACAAACATACAACTAAAATCTTAGTTATGCAACTAAATTTTTAGTTAAATAAAAAATATTTTTTAATTATCAAATAATGAGTAGGTTAGGAGAGTGTTAAAGAATGTTAAAATTATAATTATTAAAAAAGTTAGCAGATTTTTTTAAATTTTAATGGGGCGTTTTCTTCAAAATGCGTTTTTTGAAATTGTTAACATTCATTAACAAATAAAAATACAAGTTTTTTTAAAGTTGCTTGTTTAAAGGGTAAACAAAAACAAAGTTTTTTCATAGGTGGGGTGAAAAGCATTTAGCCATTTCGGTTAGCTGCTTTTCTATTTTTACAAAACTACTTTTAATAAACTATCTTAAAAACAATAGGCACATTATACCAAATAGCAACTGGTTTTCCTTTTGACGAAGCAGGCTTAAAATCAGGTAATTCTTTTACAACTCTTACTGCTTCATTATCTAATAACGGATCAACAGCACGTACTATCTGAACCTCTCCGATATTACCTGTTTGGGTAATAACAAAACGAACATAAACAGTTCCCTGAATATCATTTTCTCTCGCAAGTTCCGGATAAACAATATTTTCTGCGATATATTGTCTAAGTGCATTATTCCCTCCTGGAAATTCAGGCATTATTTCAGCCCAAATTACAGGTTCTTCTTCGACTTCAATTTCCTGAGAAAAAGCAAATAAAGAAATAGATAAAAGAAAAAATAGAGTAAAAATTCTTTTCATAATGGGTATTTTTGAGTTAGATACAAATATAGACAACAAATTAGAATAAAAAGCTTAAAAAAAACTAACTTATGCTTAAAAAAACAAAATTTAGAAAGTTTTAAATATTTTGTGAAAAGAAATTTTTGATGATTTGTTGTTTTTGGTTTTAACAGTCTTTAACATTTTAAAACACAAGTTTTTAGAATGCTTTTTGTTTAATATAAAACAACATAATCTTTTCATAATGGGAGAAAGCAGTTATTCAAAGGTAGCTGCTTTTTTTATTTTGATAATAATTAGAAAATAGTCATAAAAAAAAGTTTATCTAAAATATTCAGATAAACTTTTTTATTTATTTTTTTGTTAGGTATATACCGAACAGCCTAATTTACATCATCTTTTCCGTGGCAACTTTTGTATTTCTTTCCGCTTCCGCAAGGACAAGGATCATTTCTTCCAACTTTTTTATCTGTACGCTTGAATTGTCCACCGCCTGTAATATTTTGGTTAGAAGATGAAGAAGTACCGTCGCTTTTAGAAGTTTGCAATTTTTTGAAATCAAAAGTAGAATCTTTGCTTACTTGTCTTTGTGGTCCTCGTCTTTTTGCTTGTTCGGGAATATAAATATGAGCTTTCATCAAACTTGAAACAATTTCGCCGTTAGCTTTGTTCATCATAGTATCAAACAAATCGAAAGATTCCATTTTGTAAATCAAAAGTGGGTCTTTTTGTTCGTAAGAAGCACCATGAACAGCTTGTTTCAGGTCGTCAAGTTCGCGCAAGTGTTCTTTCCACGCTTCGTCAATGGCAACAAGCATAATTGTTTTTTCAAGGTCTTTTAATATTTCCTGAGCCTGATTATTGTATGCAGATTTAAGTTCGCTTAAAATTCTGTATATTTTTGTTCCGTCAGAAATTAATACAGAAATAAACTCAGTTTGTCCGGATTGTTCCTGAAAAGTTTTTTCAACAAAAGGCCAAAGTTGTTCTTTAATTGAATCCATTCTTCTTTTGAAAGAATCAAAAACAAGTTTCTGAATTTTTTCAATAATTATTTTAGAGCTTTCGGCTTTAAAATCATCAAAAGAAACAGGTGGTTCTATTGAAAAAGTACGCATAATTTCTAAGCTAAAACCGTCGTAATCAGATTCACTATAATATTTGTTAACAATAGAAGAAGATAGAGAAAACAACATGTTTGCAATTTCAATATCCAGTTTTTCTCCGAAAAGAGCATTTTTACGTCTGGTATAAACTACTTCTCTTTGAGAGTTCATAACATCATCGTATTCCAAAAGTCTTTTACGAACACCGTAGTTATTTTCTTCAACTTTTTTCTGAGCTTTTTCGATAGAATTAGAAATCATTTTGTGTTGAATAACCTCACCTTCTTTTAATTTTAGAAAATCCATTACTTTCGCAATACGTTCAGACCCGAAAATACGCATTAAATCGTCTTCTGTAGAAACAAAAAATTGAGAAGATCCCGGATCTCCCTGACGACCGGCACGACCTCTTAGCTGTCGGTCAACACGTCTTGATTCATGTCTTTCGGTACCAATAATTGCGAGTCCTCCTGCTTCTTTTACCTTTGGATGTAGTTTTATGTCGGTTCCACGACCAGCCATATTTGTTGCAATAGTTACTGTTCCGGGTTGACCTGCATTTGCAACAATATCAGCTTCTTTTTGGTGTAATTTTGCGTTCAAAATCTGATGTTTAACACCTTTCATTTGTAGCATTTTTCCAATAACTTCCGATACTTCAACATTAGTTGTACCAACCAATACGGCTCTGTTTTGAGCTTTTAATCTTTGTATTTCATCAATAACAGCGTAATATTTTTCTCTTTTTGTTTTGTAAATTAAATCGTCATAGTCATTTCTGGTAATTGGTCTGTTCGTTGGAATAACTGTAACATCTAATTTATAAATATCCCATAATTCTTGTGCTTCTGTTTCTGCCGTACCTGTCATTCCCGAAAGTTTTTCGTACATTCTGAAATAATTCTGTAAGGTAATAGTAGCATAAGTTTGAGTAGTTTCTTCAATTTTCACATTTTCCTTAGCTTCAATTGCTTGGTGTAGACCATCAGAATAACGTCGTCCTTCCATAATACGACCGGTTTGTTCATCAACAATTTTCACTTTTGAATCCATTACAACATATTCAACGTCTTTTTCAAACATTGCATAAGCTTTAACAAGCTGATTAACAGTGTGTATTCTTTCAGATTTAATAGCATGTTCAGTCAGCATTTCATCTTTAAGCTTCAATTTTTCTTTATCAGACATTCCTGATTGTTCAATTTCAGCTATTTTTTCGCCAACATCAGGCATAATAAAGAATTCCGGATCGTCTGTATTTCCAGTAATTAGGTCAATTCCTTTTTCAGTAAGTTCAACAGAATTAGATTGTTCTTCAATAACAAAATAAAGTTCATTTGTTATTTCGGGCATTTTTTTAGCATTTTCCTGCAAAAACAAATTTTCAGTTTTTTGCATTAGCATTCTATTTCCTTGTTCGCTTAGGAATTTAATAGTTGCACGATTTTTTGGTAGTCCTTTGTGAGCTCTTAATAAAGCTTTCCCAGCTTCATCAGGTTTTGATTCTAAAAGTCTTTTAGCTTCGGTTAAATAAGAAGTAATTAATTTTTTTTGTTCGTTGTAAAGTAAAACAACTTTAGGTTTGTATTCCTGAAAAAGTTTGTCGTCATCAGTTTTTCCAACAGGACCAGAAATAATTAATGGAGTACGAGCCTCATCAACTAATACCGAGTCAACCTCATCTACTATAGCATAATTATGAGGTCTTTGAACAAGTTCTTCGGGTCTGTGAGCCATATTATCGCGAAGATAATCGAAACCAAACTCGTTGTTTGTTCCAAAAGTAATGTCAGAATGATAAGCTATTCGTCTTTCAGAAGAATTAGGTTGATATTTGTCGATACAATCTACAGATAATCCATGGAATTGATAAAGAGGACCCATCCATTCCGAGTCACGTTTTGCAAGATAATCATTAACTGTAACCAGATGAACACCTCTTCCAGGTAATGCGTTAAGAAAAACAGGTAGGGTTGCAACAAGTGTTTTTCCTTCTCCAGTCGCCATTTCGGCAATATCGCCATTATGAAGAGCAATACCTCCAATAAGTTGGACGTCATAATGTACCATGTCCCATTTTATCATGGTTCCTCCAGCTAGCCATTCGCATTTATAAATAGCTTTGTCTCCTTCTATTTTAACATTTTCATATTTAGTAGATAATTTTTTGTCAAAATCATTTGCAGTAACAACAAGTTCATCGTTTTCTTTAAATCTTTTTGCTGTTTCCTTCATTATAGCAAAGGCAACAGGCATAATTTCGTCAAGAGTAGTTTTTATATTTTCTTTGATGCTTTTTTCCAGCTTATCAATTTCTTTGTAGATTGATTCTTTTTCTGAAAAATCAATTTCTGAATTTTCAACTTTGGCCTTTAATTGATTTTGAGTTTTCTGGTCTTCTTCAATCCTTGTAAAGATTAAATTTCTTAATTCTGCCGTTTTTTGTCTTAAATCATCATTGGAAATATTTTGTAATTTATCAAATTCTTTGTTAATTTGATTTACAAGTGGCATCACTTTTTTGATGTCTTTTTCGGACTTATTTCCTAGAAAACTGCCTAAAACTTTATTTAAAAATGACATAGTATTATTAGTTTATTGTAAATTATTTTGCAAACGTACAAAGTTAATTTCTTTTGGTTAAAAATTAAAAAAAGACGAACATTTTCGTCTTTTTTAAGAATTATTTTTTTATCGACTAAAATTGTTAGAAAAAAAACAATTAAGTTGATTTTTATACGTCAATTGTAGCATATATAGCGTTCTTTTCGATAAATTCTCTTCTTGGTGGTACTTCTTCGCCCATTAAAATAGAGAAAGTCCTGTCAGCTTCTACGCCACTATCAATAGTAACTTGTCTTAAAGTACGAGTTTCTGGGTTCATTGTAGTATCCCAAAGTTGTTCTGCGTTCATTTCTCCAAGACCTTTATATCGTTGAACAGAAAAACCTTTTCCAAATTCTTCCATAGCACCAATACGTTCTTCTTCTGACCAACAATATTTGAATTGTTTTCCTTTTTTCACAAGATATAGCGGAGGAGTGGCAATATATATGTGTCCTCCTTCAATTAGTTCTTTCATGTATCTGAAAAAGAATGTCATAATAAGTGTCATAATATGACTTCCGTCAACATCGGCATCTGTCATTATTATTACTTTATGATATCTAAGTTTTTCTAGATTAAGTGCTTTGGGGTCATCTTCTGTACCAATTGTTACACCAAGCGCAGTATAGATATTTCTAATTTCCTCATTTTCATAAACTTTGTGGTGTAGTGCTTTTTCAACATTAAGGATTTTTCCTCTTAATGGCAGAATAGCTTGAAATTCTCTGTCGCGTCCTTGTTTTGCGGTACCTCCCGCAGAATCTCCCTCGACAATATAAACTTCGGTTCTGGTATTATCTCTTGAAGAACAATCAGATAGTTTTCCCGGAAGACCGCCACCTTTTAAAACAGTTTTACTTTGGACTAATTCTCTGGCTTTTTTAGCTGCTATTCTAGCTTGTGCTGCAAGCATTACTTTACTTACAATATTTTTTGCATCATTTGGATTTTCTTCCAAATAATTTCTAATCATCTGACTAACAGCCTGATCAACAGCCAAAGAAACTTCACTATTTCCAAGTTTTGTTTTTGTTTGACCTTCAAATTGAGGGTTTTGAACTTTAACAGAAATAACAGCAGTTAGACCCTCTCTAAAATCATCACCATTAATTACAATTACGTTTTTCTTTTTTGTTAAAAGACCTGATTCTTCTGCATATTGTTTTAATGTTCTTGTTAGCCCTCTTTTAAAACCGGTTAAATGAGTACCTCCTTCGTGAGTATTGATATTGTTTACGTATGAGTGAACATTTTCGGAGTATCCTGAATTATAGCCTATTGCTATTTCAACAGGAATATCATTTTTTTCAGTATCAATATGAATAATATCTATTAAGGCATCTCTGGTTTCATCAAGATATTCAATAAATTCTTTTAGTCCGGTTTCTGAATGAAAAACACATTCTTTGCTTGTGCCGTCTTCATTTTGTTCTCTTTCGTCAACAAGAATAAGATTTATTCCTTTGTTAAGAAAAGCAAGTTCTCTAAGTCTTGATGATAAGATATCAAAACTATATTCAGTTACATGAAATATTGAAGCGTCTGGTTTAAAATGTATTGTAGTTCCTGTTTTATCAGTTTCTCCAACAATTTCTAATTCAGAAATAGGGTTACCAATTGAAAATTTTTGTTGGTAAATTTTGCCGTCGCGATGAACGCTGGCTGTAAGTTCTGATGAAAGTGCATTAACGCAAGAAACACCAACTCCGTGTAATCCTCCTGAAACTTTATATGAATCTTTGTCAAATTTTCCACCGGCATGTAATATGGTAAGAACTACTTCCAGTGCAGATTTTCCTTCTTTTTCCATTGTATCAACTGGAATACCTCTTCCGTCATCGGAAACAGTAATTGAATTGTCTTTATTTATGATTACTTTGATGTTATTGCAATATCCTGCTAATGCTTCGTCAATTGAGTTGTCAACTACCTCATAAACAAGATGATGAAGGCCTCTTTGTCCAATGTCTCCAATATACATTGAAGGTCTCATTCGTACAGCTTCTAGTCCTTCTAATACTTGGATTGAATTTGCTGAATATTCTGAATTCCCGTTCAAATTTTTTTCTTGATTTTCCACTTTAATTGTTTTTTCTTATGATTTTTTTTCAAATATTAAATGCAATTTTAAATTAAATATTAGAAACTTATTTAAAAAAATAAGATATCTTTATCTGATTTGAAAAAAGCAATCAAAAATAAACATTATTGTTTAATTTACCAATTTTTTAGTAAACAATTTATTCACAAAAGTTCAATAAAATTGACATTTTTAGATTATTGATTTTCAATATGTTGAATTTGCTAAATTTAAACTTTGCTGAATACAATATTTTTTTTTTAAATTTGTTAAAATTCTAATACTTGTTTTGTCGATTTTTTTTCCAGATTTTAGTGTTTATCAAAATTAATTTCAAAATTATTTTTATGAAAAAGAAGCTTTTGTTACTTGTCGGATTAATTCTTTCTGTTTTTACATTATCGTCTCAGGTTTATTATTTTACTGATTCGTTGTTTATTGAAGAATTAGGAACTTTTTTGCAACCAACTTATCAAATTCATCCAGAAAATGAAGAATCATATATTGAATTTCAGGGTAACTGGGAAAGTGGTAATTTAGATGATTATAAATTTGGGATTATTTATGTTGCTAATTCTATGAAAGGTTCTCATTCTAAGGCATATCCTGATTTTTATAATTATATTACAACCCTAAATGCTTTGTTTTTAAAGAATGATATGGATTATTATACAGAGTGGGAAGTTGGACTTTTAGGTGTTGTTCAAACAACAAATACAAAAGATATTCGGGAATATCTTGAATTTTCAAAATTACTTGTTATTGATAGTATTTTATTACAAACGTCAGCTGTAACATGGAAAGCTAATTCTACAGATTATGTAATTGGTAATGATCCTAACACGCAAAAACTTTATATTAATTTTAATAATGAAATCGATTTAATGTGTTGTAACACATCAGGAAATGTTATTGATACTTTTGTTATTGAAAGAACTACAGGTACTTGTTTTCCTGTTGATCAAAAATGGCAAGGAGTACAAGGAAGGGTTACGTGGAAACAGGCAGGATTAGACGGAACGAAGGTTTTTGCAAAGTTTGGTGAATATGAATTGGATATGAGACAAAGTAGATTTTTAATTGAAAATGCTCAATTTACAAATAATGATTTGAATTTGTTTCAAATACCGGGAAAGTTGGAAGTAAAATTAGAACAAACAACTAAAAGAAACAGAAGACCAGTTTTCGAGTCCGATGAAAAATTGATAATAAAAGGTATTTTCCCAGAAGTTGATTTTTATGGCTATTTTAAGATGGAAGGGCCTAAGTTTATTGGTTCAGGAAAAAAAGATAAAGCTACAGTTTTTATTAGAGATAAAAATGAAAGTGTTGTTACTTTGAGAAGCAAAGAGTTTGAAATTGAACCAGGTGTGAGTATAAATTCTGCATCTACAAAAACAAGTTTTTATTTTAATGGGAGAAACGACAGTATTTGGCAGGATAATTTGAATGTAAAATACGTTTCCTCATTAGATTCTCTTTTGTACAAGCCCGATTGGTTTAAATTTAATACTATTGGTGGAAATTATCTTATATTGTCAAGGGTATCGGGAGGAATGAGCATGTCTCCTTTTCAGGATACTTATCATGAATTAAATATTTATGCCGATAAAATTGTTTGGGCAAAAGGGGATACGCT
Source organism: Bacteroidales bacterium (assembly GCA_016938685.1). Classification (GTDB taxonomy): domain Bacteria; phylum Bacteroidota; class Bacteroidia; order Bacteroidales; family JAFGUD01; genus JAFGUD01. The sequence continues at coordinate 9,158 of JAFGUD010000300.1, forward strand.
TCTTTATGTAGTAACTACAAGGAATTCAGAGCTTGAATATGTGATGTTTGAATCTACAAATTATTTTAATGAAAAAGACTACGCTTATTTTTCAGGAAATAATTCAGATCATTTGAACCATTTAGCTGAAATTAAAAATTTCTACGAAGAGCTTTCTAAACCAAATAATTATGAGCAACTTAGCCCTGAAAGTTATCAGAAATATTTGGAAACTGAGTATCAAAGACAAATAAATATTACAACTATTCAAACATTATTTAATCAGCTTTCTTATGCCGGATTTATTTTTTACGACAGGGAGCTAAATTATGCTGTGCCAAATGATAAGCTATATCGCTATATTTCAAATGCCGGACGGCAAAAATTGAAGAAAAAAAATGTGCTAGTAAACAAAGACTCAATTTACCCATTGCAAGATTATGATAAATTGATGATAATTTCGCAAAAAGGCGAAACTGATATAAAACTTACCAATATTGGGGTAAATGCGACAATAAATCTTGTTAATAATCAACTTAAAATCACTGATGTTCAACCTTTTAGATTAAGTCCGAATGTGAAAGTGTATGCAGAGGAAATAATTGTAAAAGAAAATAGAAACTTGGTTTTTGGTGGTGATGTTGGAGCGGGATTAATGAAACTTACTGGTAGTAAATTTGATTTTGATTACGAAGATTATCAAATTAGTATTCAAGATGAAAAAACAAAAATGCAAATGTGGACAGCCGATACAGTAGGAAACGACATTAAATATACTCCAGTTACTACTCAAATTTCTGATGTTCGTGGGACATTGTTTATTAACGAATCTGATAATAAAAGTAATACCATAGAAAGTGAAATTTATCCTGAATTAAAAACTGAACAAAAAGCTAAAATTTATTACGAAGAATTTGCATCAAAATACTGGACAGATAGTGATTCTACAGGAACAAAATCATTTAACGAAATGTTTTATTTTGAAGCTGATAACTTTGACCTTGATTCATTAAATTATCTTTCGGATTCTATTGTGCAATTTAAAGGGAAAATGAATACAGGACTTTTTGAGCCACTAACTGTAACTCTTACTTTAAAAACAAATCCTAAAGATGGTAGCAAATCCCTTGGGTTTACCGAATGTACCGATAACAATGAAGATATAACAAATGGTTTGGAGTTTAAAGGAGGTAAGTTTTTTGGCTGTTTTACACTTAATGACAAAGGACTTTTTGGTGATGGTTTTATTCTTTACGCTTCATCTTATGTTCATTCTGATGAATTTGCCTTTATGCCAAACGAAGTAATTGCCTCGGTTGATACTTTTGCTCTTAATCCTGCAGCTCCACTAAAAGTAGGAAGTAAAGAAGATATACCTTATGTTGTAGGAGGGAAAGTGTTTTTTAATTGGAAAGATGAAATGCAATTTTCAAAAGACAAACAATATTCAAAGTCTAAAATGATTTTGTATTCTGATAAACTTGAAACACCGGGAAATCTGAATGGAACATTGTTTTATTCTGATAATAAAGTTTCCGGTTCCGGTATTTTTGAATTTGATGATGCAAATATAATTGATACAAATTTTGTTTTTAAAAATTCATCTTTCTCAGCAGATGCTTGTGATTTTGATTTAAAAGTTGGAAATTCAAGTGCATTTAAAACCCGTAATCTTAATGGAAATGTTGATATTAATGAAAAACTGGGAAGTTTTTATTCAAACGACGATACATCTAGAATAGTTTTTCCCGAAAATTTCTATGTGTGTATTATGGACCACTTTTTATGGAAAATTGGAGAAGGAATTGTTAATATCGGAGGTGTTATGCCCGGAAAAGATACTAATGATTACGTTACTAGTTTAGAAGAAAAAATTGAGGCCAAAAAAAATAATAAAGACATTAAATTATACGGGACTATATTGGTTGGAACTGCTGATACATTAACGTTTAATGCATCTTCAACAACATACTTGTTAGAAGATAAAACTATTATAGCTGAGAATGTTGATAAAATTAAAATTGCAGATGCTATTGTTTATCCCAAAGGAACGGTAACAGTTAAAAAAGGTGGCAAAATCGATACTCTTAAAAATATTTCTTTTGAATACCCTTATAAATTGTTTTCAGATGAAAAGAAAGAAGATTATTTGCATTATTTTGAAAATGCAGATGTTATTATTGTAAATAGGTTTAATTATAAGGCCAGAAAACCGTTGTATCATTACAAATATATGCAACAACCAATTGTTTTTGAGAGTGTAATAGTAAGAGATGCCCCAGGTTATTTGCCAAGTAAAATTCAAAAGAATTTTAAAGATTTTGAAATAAAATCTATAGCTACAAAAAACATGAAATTTGGTGATACTCTTGATTTGAATTCTGATTTTGTGTACGAAGGTCAAGGTAAAATAAAAATTTATGCGGAGTATCAAAATCCTGAATTTGAAGGATTTGCAAGAATGGATTCTACTTGTAATGATAAAAAAGTGCCGATAAATGTGTTTAAACTTGCTCCAACAATTCTTGACCCTGATTCCATTTCTATGGTTATGTTAAGTGAAATTCAAGGGAGAAATAAAACTTTAAATTCCGGTTTATACTGGGAAACAACAAGAGTAAACAGCAAAAGCACTTATGGAATTCGTAGAAGTTTTCTTGATAATATTGATCCGGGTTCTGAACCAATTTTTACTCCAAGTGGGGTCATTTATTATAACCCAAAAACCGGAGAATATAGAATTGGTCCTGCTGAAAAAGTGGTTGTAAATAATCCGGATTCTTTATGGGGAGATATGATGTCATATAGCAAAAACTTATGTATTATAAAGGCTCAAGGACAATTTGATATTTTTCAAAATTGGGATGTTCAGGATAAAAAGGAAGTAGAGCATATAAACTCGTTATTTAGAGGTTATTATCGTAGTGATGTTGAAGAAGATAATAATAAGTTTCAAGGTGCTTGGTCGCTAGATTTTTTAGCCCCTGATATTATAATGAATGATTTGGCTGACAAAGCAATTCTAGGTACTTCAAATAGATCTATTCTTGAAGAAAGGGACAGAATGGAAAAAAATTATTTTGCGTACTTGGGGAAACCAAATACAGATAAAATCTTTTCAGATATAGATAACTTCTTTGATTATGATCAACCAAAAGAATTAAAACATACAATAATGTTTTCAGATATTAACTTACTTTGGTCGCCTGATTCTAGTTCTTTGGTTTCTGTGGGGCAATTAGGTGTTGCTTCTATAAATGGTAAAAAGATTGACAGATATATAGATGGATATGTAAAATATCAAAATACAAAAAAAGTACGAATGCTTATAATTATTTTTGAGCCAATTCCGGGCGTTTTGTACGCTTTTAAATATCGATACGCTGATGGAAGAGGGATAATGAAGGTATATGCAAAGACAGGGAATCTAGAGATTGATAATTATTTTGATGGCTTGAAAGATAATGATAAATCATTTAAAGATGATTATTATTGGAGTAAAACAAGCGAAGATGAATTTAAAGCATTTGCAAAGGAATACATTAAAAATAAATAAAAATGCAGTTGTATTATAGTGAAAATATTGACAATAATAACATTATTGTTTTATCACCCGAAGAATCTTTTCATTGTGCAAAAGTAATGCGTTTAAAAAAAGGAGATTCTATTTTTGTGACAGATGGAAGAGGAAATTTGTATTCTGCTAAATTAGTAGATTCGAACCCTAAAAGAGCTTACGTTGAGATTGTTAACAAGGAATATATTGAAAATCAAAAAAAGTACAAACTACATATTGCTATTGCTCCAACAAAAAATATCGATCGGTTTGAGTGGTTCGTTGAAAAAGCAGTTGAAATTGGTATCGACACAATTACTCCTATTATTTGTAGATATTCTGAAAGAAAAACTCTAAAATTGGACAGAATTGAAAGGATAATTATATCAGCCATGAAACAATCGCTAAAATATCATAAACCGATTCTTAATGAAATAACCGACTATAAAACTTTTGTTGAAACTGAGTATTTAAGCGACAAATATTTAGCATATTGTAAGTCTGGCATAAATTTTGTAAACACTTCTTTACAAAATGATGTGTTGTTTTTGGTCGGACCCGAAGGGGGATTCTCAGATTTTGAAGTTGATTTAGCTTTGAAAAATAACTTTAAATCAGTCAAAATTAATGAATTCAGATTAAGAACTGAAACAGCAGGTGTGTTTGTTGCAGCGTCGGTTAACTTGAAATTTCAAAAATAATTTCAAAATTAATTTTTTTTCTTTATTTTAGTGCAAAATTAAGGATATGGAAAACTTAATAATTCAGGAAACTTATAATTCGCCAATTGTTAGTTTTAATTATCAAACAGGAATATTATCACTTTCAGGTAGAGCGCATCCGGAAAATGCAGATGCTACTTTTACGCCAATTATTGAATGGGTTGAAGCTTATTCTGAAAGTCCACGACTCAAAACTACATTGGAAATAAATTTGGAATATTTTAATTCCTCTGCTTTAAAAAGCATACTTAAATTAATGGCTGATTTAGTAAGTGCTAAAAATAAATCCGAACTGAAAATTATTTGGCATTATTATGATGATGATTCACTTGAAGTTGCAGAAGATATTGAAGTACTTCTGGAAATTAAAATGGATTTAATTCCTGAAATAGATTAAAAAAAATGCTGCCATTGGCAGCATTTTCTTTATAATTTTTTCCATGTTTTAATGTACGATTTTTTCAAATATTTGTACCATTTATCTCCTTTTGTATAAGTAAGCACCATTGTTTTAGGATTGGCTGAGGGTTGATTTTTATGGTCATTCTGAGCTAATTTCATCCCCAATAATTGTTGTTGAATTTTGGTGCTTTTTTTGTTGAAATTTCTAGTTCTTAATACATTAAGAAGTAGGGTCGCATTTTCTAATTCATTATTTTTTGTAAAATAATCTATTCCATGCAAAATAAATCCCTCTGCACGTTTTTTAATAAAATCTACTAATGGCTCATGGATTAATCCAAATTCCGAAGCTAAATTATGATTCGCAAGATAGTTTCCGGCAGAGTTGTAATTATCAATAGCAGATTGGTAGCTATTACTCTTATATGATTGATCAGCGTTAAAAACCTGAGTTTGATATTCAACCGCATTACTAATTTCATTTCTTTTTGCAACAGCATCTTTATCGCTGATTGAACATTCGGGATGTGAATTTGCCAAAGTAATTGAGTAGTTCAAATTATCATCTGCTTCCAAAAACTTTTTTTCTGATATTTTTGATAACGAAAGATTGTAATGTGAAATATAATCATCTTTGTAGTTCTGACATTGTTGATTAAATATTTTTTGATCAATTGAAGAAAAAGCGGAAATAATTTTTTTGTCACTTCCAACTGCATATTTATCAGCAATATTATGTGCTTCCTGATTTATTATTCTGGCGTTTGTTAAATCGTTTTCTGAAACTTTTTTTTCTGCGTTCTCAATTTTTTCAAGTACAAGTTTTGTCGCTGAATTTTTCAAATATGTTGACAGGTTATAGTTCTTCTTTAAATTGAAAAGAACTTGGATAGAGTCGGCTAAATCGAAATTATTTAAAGCTTCTTGATAATTACCTGAATTATAGTCGTTTAAACCTGTTGCAATTGCGTTGTCGTGTCTTTTTTGTTTTATTTTGACTGATAATGACTTATATGTGGGATTTTCAGTAAGGTTATTTTCTGCTCTGAATTTTTCGGCTTCATCAAGTAAAATTTCGGCTTCATCTAGTTTGTTATTACTATAATGTGTTTGGGCAGTGCTAACCATATTCTCATATTTTAGGTTTTTTGCCAGTAAAATTCTTTCGTCAATATTTTTGTCATATTCCAAAAATTCTGAATTACTCATAAATTCTTTGGCTTTGTAATATTTTAGCAACGATTCATCAAAATTATTTTTTGACTTTGCTGCATCACCTAAACCAACATAAGCGTTATAGAGATCAAGACTTTTGTTTGTTATCGATTGTTTATCTTCAAGATAAGCTAAATTATCTTTTCTAAACAGAATAGCATTATTTAAAGAGTTTTCAGCCAAATCCATATTTCCTGTCGAAATTGATTTATCAACTTCTGCTAAATAAATGTTTAGTTTCCCGGAATAGGCATTTTGAAATTTAATGTTCATTTCATTGGAGCAATTTACATTTTTAACAGCTTCGCACCAATTTTTTGATTTTTGTAGCCATTCTATAGCCAAATCGTAATTTTTACTGTTAATCTGTACATCAGCATTTTTCAAATATGTATTGTATAGTTGATTTGACAAATCATAAACTTGCTGCATAATGTTTGGTTCTCCTCCAATATTAAAAATAATATTCTTCAATATTTCTTCTGTTTTTTGATAATCGCTTGTATTGAAAGCTAAAACAGCCAACATATAATGAGAAGGGGTGTATTTGGAATTTATTTCAATTGATTTGTTAAAATATGATTCAGCGTCTTTAATGTAATTCTTTTTGTACATCAATTGACCTTTATCGTAATAAATAATATCCATTTTTGAAATTACTTCAGAGCAAGCAGCATGAAGTGAAGAAGCTTTTTGAAAAAGTATATCAATGTTTTTTAATAGATTATTCGGGTCATTTTCTTTAAGTGGTAATTCCTTGTAAAATGTCTCATTTCTAGTTGTTTTGGTTAGTTCAATCGATTCTTGAGCCAATTTATCATACTCTAAAACGTCGTCCAGGTTTTCCAAAGCTGAAAGAACTGCCACGTCAGCAGGAATGTTTTGAATTTCATTAATTTTTTGGCTCATATCTGTAGATGTTTCCATGTATTTATCAACTAAATCAGCCCATTCAACAAATTTATTTGCCTGATTTATAGAGTACTGCATGTCTAAATCTTTGATGTTTAAACTAAACGTATTGTTTGTTCCGGTTTCGCCGTCAGGCAATAAAGTAAGGTCTTCATTAGCAATTTCACCAATTTTAAGTATTAGTGAATTGTATTGATAATCAGAAACTTGTGTTCCGTTTTTAAGAAAAGACATAGAAAGTTTAATATTGTCGGGACCAACATTTTCAGGCATTGTAAAATTTCGATAAACAAAATTTTGTAATTTGTAATCTAAAATATTCGCAGTAAGTTCATATTGATTTTCTAGCGGAGAAGTGACTTGTCTTTTAATGTTTGTGTTTACAGAGTAGTTAACACTTTGAGCAGCAATTTTGTTTCCGGTGGCAATTTTATCAATTACTTTTTTATTTGCCATTGTTGTATAACTGACTCTAATGTTGTAATTATCAGTTGCTGAGAATATTTGATTTTCTTGAGCATTTACTGACGAAAACAATAATAAAAAAGGCGGTAGTTTAAAATAACGTTGATTTTGTTATCTTTGCAAATATATTAAAAAACACTCAAAATGGAAGATATACTAAC
>JAFGUD010000041.1 GCA_016938685.1 Bacteroidales bacterium
AGATAGTTGGAAACGCTTTAAAAGCATAGAAAAACATTACTTTGAAATAATTGAAATACCATCGTCAATTTAAACCAGAGCCATTTTTTTATTATGTCGTATAAAGTTTTATTAGTTGATAATTCTCCCACTATTTTAGAAGTAATGACATTTGCTTTTGAAAATAATGGTTTTGAAATTACTCTTGCAGAATCGCAAGACAAAGTTTACGACTATGTGAAAAACTATAAATTTGACCTGATAATAATTGATAAAACCTTATGTGACGGAAAAATAGTTTCTGAAATTAGAAAATCTGTAAAAAATCAAAATGTTTTTGTTTTTATTTTATCTGAAACTTCAGATTTCCAAACAAAATTTGATGCTAAAAGCAGAGGCGTTTCAGGTTGGATTTTAAAACCATTTATTCCGGAAAAATTAGTAAAAACAATAAGATCTTATTTAGCCTCTTAATTTTATTGTAATTTTGTTTTAAATTATTTAGTCTAAGTTTTCTTTTGTTTTTGAAAAAGACATTAATAAATGAAAAAAATTTTTTAAATAAATAAAATTATTAAATTTGTGTCTTACTATTCTAATTAGGTTTTGTGCTTTTTTAATATCTTAAAATTATAATTAGTGAGTAAAAAAATAGAGTATCTTTTTAAAATGTTTTATTCTTTAATTTTGATTTGACTTATTCAAGAGAGTTTTTAAAAATATTATTAAGATTGCTGTACCTCTAATAGTTTTATTTCCAGAGCAATGCTAATTATTGGTATTTTAAATGATAAAATTAACACATGAAACTAGCTGAAAAATTTTTAAGAAATAATTTCATACTACTTGTAATTGGTATTGATGCTTTTTATGTAGTAGTATTTTTTATTGTTTATTTGTTAGGAGTAGAAAAAGAATTATCTTTTAATTCTTTGATTGATGTAACTTACAACAATGTTGGATTTATTTTGTTATTGGTTCATCCTTTTTTGCTTACACTTGTTATGTATTTTAATTCTAGAGAAAATGTAAAATATAATAAAAAGCTGGAAAAGGAAATAGATTTGCAAAGAAAAAAAATGGAGGAAATCAATTCCTTTGTTGAAGATTTGCGTCTTGGACGTACCGGTGTAGAATTTAGTCAACAATATCAGCAAGATAAGTTGGTACGAGCATTGCTTAACATGCGTGATGACATTGAAAAAACACGTCAGGAGGATAATCACAGACAAATTGAAGAGCAACAAAGACACTGGGTAAATCAGGGTTTAGCACGTTTTGGTACTATTTTGCAGGAAAATGTCGATAATCTTGAAAAATTAACATCTGAAATAACAAGTAATCTAACTAAATATGTGCAATGTCAGCAAGCTGGTTTTTTTGTTGTAAATGAGCAAAATGCTGAAAAATCACTTGATATGATTGCTTTATTTGCTTATGATAGAAAGAAATTTGCAGATAAAAAATTCATGTGGGGCGAGGGGCTTATTGGTGCATGTGCAATTGAACAAAAAACAATTTTCCTTAAAGAAACATCAGAAAATTTTGTTGATATTACTTCGGGGCTTGGTAAATCAAATCCAAGAGCCTTAATAATCGTTCCTGTAAAAGATAGCGAAAATGTTGTACATGGGGTTATTGAATTAGCATCGTTCAAGATTTTCGAAGATTTTGAAATAAGTTTTATTGAACAAGTAGCAGAAAGTATTGGTTTAACAATCGCAACAATAAAAACGAGTTTACGTACCCAGGAATTACTTAAAGAGTCTCAAAAACAAGCGGAAATGCTTGCTCAGCAAGATGAAACGATGAGACGAAACATTGAAGAAATTGAAAAAGAAAGGGAAGAATCTGAACTTAGAGCTTTAGAATTTGAACGTTTTTCAAACTCTGTAAACCAAGCTGTTGTTCGTGTTGATATAGATTTACAAGGATCTATTAATTTTGTTAATGATGTGTTTCTTGAGCTTTTTAATTATGAAACAGTTGAAAGTATTAAAGGGCAGAAGTTTTCTAACATTCTTGAACCTCAACACAAAAATTGGTTTATTGATGCCTTTGATCAAATTTTAGAATCTGGAGAGAAATTTCAACAAGGACTACAAATGTTATCCTCAACAGATAAACATTTATGGCTTATTGGCGCTTTTGTTCCAATATTAAATGCTGAAGATGAGATGGTAACTATTATGTTTTTGGGAGTAGATAGAACTGATATCCAGATTGAAATTGGAGAGAATACACAAGCTGTTCATTCTTTTGCAAATATTGCGCTTAAAGCCGATTTTAATATCGATGGCAATTTTATTTGTGCAAGTCCTAATTTTTATGAAACAATGGGGCAAAAAAAAGAAGAATTATTGCAAAAAACAGTTTTTGATTTAATTCCTTCAAAACAAGCAGAGCAGTTTAAAATAATATGGTCAAATATAAGTAAAGGAAAAGAATATAAAGCAGAACAGGCTTTGGTTAAGAAAGATAAGACGGAGTTTATTGTAAACGCTTATTTTTCCCCTGTCAAAAGCATAGATCAAAGTGTGATGAAAATAAGTATGTTTGCTTCAGACATTACCGAATTTATCAATGTAAAATCTACTGTTAAAACAATTAATGATAAATTAAGTAAAGCTGAAGATAAACTCGCTGAAATTACTAAAGAATCAGTTAATATTATTGATAAAACTAAATCTGAAATAGAAAAACAATACAAAGAAAAAGAACATAAAGCTGATATTTTTGAAACTTTATTCCAAGCAATTGATGACGGGTTGGTTGTTTTGGAAAATGAAAATATTGTTGTATTTAATTCTGTTGCAGAGCAACTTTGGGGTTTGAAAAAAGATGTTACAATTGGTAAAAAAGTTAAATATTTATTTTCAAAAGATGATAGCACAAAAGATGACAAACAATATTTAGGTAATGTTATTTTAAAAGGAGTTACTGAAAGTATTGAAGAAAAACAAATGTATATTCTTGATAGAGAGATGAAAAAAATGGAGATTTTTGCAAGAATAGTGTTTTTTGAATTAGATAAGAGTTCTTTTACTGCAATTTTTTTAAAACAAATTAAATGATAAAAAACCGTAATATATTAGTTCTGTTTTTTGCATTATTTTTTAGTTTTCCTTTATTGTCTCAAACTGAAAAATCTATGGCTGAAAAAGGTGTTCTTGACCTTAGAGGCTATAATTTTGATCAAAACATAGAATTGAAAGGAGAATGGGAATTTTACTGGGGGCAATTGCTAGATTATTACGATTTTGAAAATAAAGTTTATACTCCTGATGCATACATAAAAGTGCCGGGTGCTTGGTCTGACGTTGAGGTTAATGGGAAAAGTATTCCTGATACTGGTTATGCTACTTTTAGATTGGTTTTATTTCTTGATGTAGATAGGAATCAGGATTATATGCTTCGTTTTGGCGAAATTTTGACAGCATATAAAGTCTGGTGGAATAATGATGTTATTTCTGAAATTGGTCGGGTTGCCACAAATTCTACTGATGGAATTCCTGCGATGGAACCTAATTTTAAGTCTGTAAAATTTGACAAAGAAAAAGTACAGATAATTATTCAGATTTCAAATTATAACCACAGAACTAACGGTTTTTTCCAGACTCCTGTTTTGGGAAAAGAAGAAAAAGTAATTCGAGCGACAAATATAAATTTCTTTATTGATATTTTTCTTTTTGGAGCAATGATAATAATGGCCTTTTATCATTTGGGATTATTTATCATGAGAAGAAAAAACAAAGCAGCTTTAGCCTTTTTCTTATTAAGTTTTGATGTTGCTATTCGTACCGTCTTTTCAAGTAATTACGTTTTTAATTATATTTTCCCGGAAATTCCTTGGGAGTTTGTATATCGAATAAATTATTTCACGATGTATGGCATGGTTGCTAGTTTTGTTTTCTTTTTTCAAACTACATTTAATGTCAAGAAATTTAAACTTTTCTTCTATTTAAGTTACGGATTTACAGGTTTATACGCTTTAACTCTATTTTTGCCTATTCTAATTTACACAAAACTATTGGCTTATTATCAGATAGCTGTTGTTTTAATGATTCTTTTTAGTATTTATCTAATGTTTAGGTTTATTAAAGAAAAAAGAGCTGGTGCTGTTACTTTGACAATTACAATACTCATGTTTTTTTGTGCAGGAATTAATGATATTCTCTATTTCCAGGATATAATAAAAACTACTACCTTAACTCATGTTGGAACTTTTGTTTTAATTCTTGGTCAATCTTTAACACTTGCCAGAATTTTTACTAAATCTTTTAAGGAAAATGAAGAATTAACGGCTAAATTGGATTATCAAAATCAACACTTGCAAGAACTAGTGGAAGAAAGAACAAAGGAAATAGAAAAACAAAAACAAGATATATTACAGAAAAACGAAGAACTTATTGTTCAAAAAGAAGAATTACAGGTTCAAAAAGAAGAAATATTGCGGCATAAAGAATTATTGGAAATGCATAATGAACTAATGACAGATAGTGTTAATTACGCTTCAACTATTCAATACGCCATTTTGCCTTCTAATGAAAATATAAAAAAATACTTTAATAGTTTTATTATTTATTTGCCGAAAGATATAGTTAGTGGAGATTTTTATTGGTTTAATGATACAAATTCTAAATATGTTTTTTTAATTGTTGGAGACTGTACAGGTCATGGAGTTCCCGGAGCTTTTATTAGTCTTATTGTAATGTATTTATTAAATTCTATTGTCAACGAGAAAAATGTAGAAGACCCAAAACAAATTCTTAATGAACTTGAAAAAATGTTTAATGTTTTTCTGCAAAAAGGACAAAATTCAAATAGAGATGGTGTAGAATTGGGGATAATGAGATTTGAAAAACAAAACATGCGTAAAGTTGTTTATTCGGCTGCTAAAACAAATTTCTTTGTTTTTGACTCTGCAGATGATTCTCTAACCAGATATAGGGGAGTTAGAAAATCTATCGGCCTTTTAATGAATAATTCAAATCCTCTGAAATTTTCAAATCTTGAATTTAATTTAACTGAAACTCAGACTATATATTGTTCCACTGATGGGTTTGTTGACCAAAATAATCCTGAAAGAAAAAGATTTGGAACAACACGTTTTATTGACATGATAAAAGAAAACGCAAAAATGCCTTTGCAACAGCAAAAAGTTTTATTCATGAAAAAATTAGAAGGCTACAAAAAGGGTGAAGTACAAAGAGACGACATAACCTTCCTTGGTGTTGCTCCAAAAACAGAGGAGTAGATTAATTTTTTGTTAATTTGATATAAATCAGGTGAAAATAATCTTTATTTTTTTTTAATTTGATTATTTTTGCGTGTTCATTTTTAAACGAATTAAATATTAACTTTAAAAATATATTCACAATGAAAATTTCAAAAATTTGTGCATACGAAGTATTAGACTCTCGTGGAAATCCAACTGTCGAATGTGAAGTAACATTAGAAAATGGAATTAAAGCCAATGCAATTGTTCCTTCGGGAGCATCTACAGGCGAAAAAGAAGCAGTTGAGCTTCGTGATGGTGACAAAAAACGTTACTTAGGAAAAGGTGTTTTAAAAGCTGTTGAAAACGTTAATAAAATAATTGCTCCTAAGATAGAAGGAATGTGTGTTGCAGACCAACGTGGTATAGATTATGCTATGATTGAGCTGGACGGCACTCCTAACAAAGCTAAACTTGGAGCCAACGCTATTCTTGCTGTTTCATTAGCTGTTGCACACGCTGCCGCAAAAGAAAAAAACTTACCTCTTTATAGATATTTGGGTGGTTCTAATGCTGCTACAATTCCTGTTCCTTCTATGAACGTTATTAATGGCGGTGCTCACGCTGACAGCAGTGTCGATTTCCAAGAATTTATGATTGTTCCTCACAATGCTCCTACTTTCAAAGAAGCAATCAGAATGGGTGCTGAAACTTTCCATGCTCTTAAAAAAGTATTAAAAGGAAGAGGATACAATACTGGTGTTGGTGACGAAGGCGGATATGCTCCTGCTCTTAAATCTAACGAAGAAGCTATGGAAGTAATCGTTGAAGCTATAAAAGCCGCCGGTTATGTGCCCGGAAAAGATATTTCTATTGCTCTTGACCCTGCAACAAGTGAAATGTTTGAAGACGGAAAATATAATTTCATAAAATCTGGTGGTGCTCCTAAATCTTCAGTAGAAATGGTTGATCTTTGGGTAGAATGGTGTGAAAAATATCCTATTATTTCTATCGAAGATGGTCTTGATGAAAATGATTGGGACGGTTGGAAACTTATGACTGAAAAACTTGGTAACAAAATTGAACTTGTTGGAGACGATTTGCTTTGTACTAACAAAAAAATTCTTCAAGAAGCAATTGACAAAGGTGTAGCAAACTCAATTCTTATTAAACTTAACCAAATTGGTACTCTTACAGAAACAATGGAAACTATTGAATTAGCTAAAAAACACAAATATTATTGCTTTATTTCGCATCGTTCGGGTGAAACTGAAGATACAACAATTGCTGATTTAGCAGTAGCTGTAGGAGCTGGTCACATTAAAACAGGTTCTGCTTCTCGTTCTGAAAGAATTGCTAAATTTAATCAACTTATCAGAATTGAAAATCAACTTGGTAGTGCTGCTGTTTATGCAGGTTTAAAAGCATTCCAAAATCAATAAAACTATAAATGTTAAAAGATAAAGCTTCTATTTTAAAAGTCTTTTAGCATAGTAAATAAGAGAATCCGGCTTTTTAGTCGGATTCTTTATGTTTGCTAATTTTTCTTTTGTATAAATTAATATGAGAGTTGCTTTGTTTTTAGATTTTAATGCATAGCACACCAAAAAAATAAAATTAAAATTATGAAAAAAAGAGTATTAGTTGCAACAGGTGGTGGCGATTGTCCGGGCTTGAATGCCGTAATCCGTGCAATTGTAAAACGAGCTGAAAATACAGAATGGGAAGTTATTGGCAGTCATCAATCCTTTGATGGAATTTTGAATGAGCCATCAGAAATAATTTTGTTAGATGATAAAGCTGTCTCTGGGATTCACTTTAGAGGTGGTACAATATTAGGGACAACAACAAAAGGAGGTCCTTTTGCCTGGCCAATTAAAAACAATGATGGTACTTGGGATTTTGCTGATCGTTCTGACGAAATGATTCGAAAATTGAAATATCTTGGTGTTGAGGCTGTTATTAATATTGGAGGTGATGGATCTCAGCGGATTTCTCAACAACTTTATGAAAAAGGTTTAAATATAATAGGTGTTCCTAAAACTATCGACAACGATATTTCATCAACTGACTTTACATTTGGTTTTCAAACAGCAGTGCAAATAGCTACCGAAGCAGTAGATAAACTTGTAACAACAGCTGCAAGTCATAATCGTGTTATGATTTTGGAAGTAATGGGACGCGAAGCTGGCTGGGTAGCACTTCATTCAGCAATTGCCGGGGGAGCTGAAGTTTGTATTATTCCTGAAATTCCTTACGATCCTAAAGCTATTCTTAATCACCTGAATAAAAGATATCATCAAGGAAGTGGATTTGCAATTATTGTAATAGCAGAAGGAGCTAAAAATATACATGGAGATAGAATTTCAGAAAAAAGTGATGAGATTGGAAATGCTAATCTTCGCTTGGGGGGAGTTGCTTTTCAATTAGAAGATGAATTAAAGAAACTTGGTCTTGAAGCTGATACCAGAGTTACTGTGTTAGGACATCTTCAAAGAGGTGGTGTTCCTATCGCTTATGACAGAGTGCTTGCTTCTCAATTTGGTGTAAAAGCGTTTGAAATGGTTCTAAATGGCGAATATGGGAAAATGGTTTCTTATAGACATCCTGATATTGTTTCTGTTACAATAAAAGAAGCTGTGCAAAAATATAATTTTATTACACCTACTTCTTACCTAATTAATACCGCAAGAGGGCTTAATATGTGTATGGGAGATAATGCAAAAAATAAAATTACTGGATAATTATTCCTGTAATATTTTAGTTGAATTAAATTGTTAAAAACTTATTGTATTATAAGTTTATTGCGCAAAATATAGGTTAAAATATATTGAGTTGATTGATGATTTAAATTGCTATGTATATAATCAATTTAATAAGTAGTAAAAAATATAGACACAATAGATAAGATAAAATAGCATTTTTGCAAAAAATTGATTCAGTTGCGATTTATAAAATAGAAGTAATTTTAAAAATGAATATTAAAAATTTAAAAGGTGACATTTTCGGCGGATTAACAGCTGGAATAGTTGCATTACCATTGGCATTAGCCTTTGGAGTTCAATCAGGGTTAGGTGCAAGTGCAGGCTTGTATGGTGCAATAATGTTAGGATTACTTGCCGCAATTTTCGGTGGAACAAATACTCAGATTAGTGGACCAACAGGACCTATGACTGTAGTCTCGGCGACAGTTGTGTCTGTTGCGATTTCTAAATTTGGTGGAATTGACAATGCGTGGGGAATTATTATTTTAACTTTTCTTCTGGCAGGCGTTTTTCAAATAATATTTGGTTTGCTCAAAATTGGGAAATATATAAAATATATACCTTATCCCGTTCTTTCAGGATTTATGAGCGGAATCGGTGTAATCATTATCGTTTTTCAGATTTTTCCTGTTTTGGGATTAAGTTCTCCAAGTAAAATAATTGACGTTTTTAAGGAATTGCCAAATGTTATTCAATCAAGCAATAATACTTCAATAATATTAACTTTATCTACAATATTAATAATATATTTATTCCCAAAAATAAGTAAAGTTGTTCCAAGCACATTAGTTGCTTTAATTACAATAACTCTTATTAGTGTGATATTAAAACTGAAAATTCCTTTAATCGGAGAAATGCCAACTGGAATTCCTGCTCTTAGGATTACTTCATTAGCAGATCTTAAAATTTCAGATATGAGCTTTGTGATTTTGCCGGCTCTTACATTGGCTGGCTTAGGAATGATAGATTCCCTTTTAACTTCGGTCGTTGCCGATAATATTACCAGAACAAAACATAATAGCAATAAAGAATTAATTGGACAAGGAATAGGGAATATTGCATCTTCATTTTTTGGAGGTATTCCGGGTGCAGGTGCAACAATGAGAACAGTTGTAAATGTAAAATCGGGTGGTAAAACAAAATTATCAGGAGTTGTTCATGCAATTTTATTAATGCTAATTGTTTTAGGATTAGGTAAATATGTTGCATTTATTCCACTTTCGGCTCTTGCAGGTGTTTTAATTACTGTTGGAATTAGTATTATTGATACAAAAGGGCTGAAAAGTATTTTAAAAATCTCTAAATCAGATGCTTTTATTCTTGTAACAGTTTTAATACTAACGGTTTTTGTGGATTTATTGCAAGCAGTAGGAATAGGAATGGTTATCGCTTCAATTATTTTTATGCGAAAAGCAAGTGACTTGGTTGAAGGTAATTCATCTTTAAATAAAGTTGAAAAGTATGACAGAGAAATGTCATGGGCTGACGAAGAAAATTTATTGTTAAAACGCGATCATGTTTATATAAAAAGATTTGATGGGCCAATATTTTTTGGAATTACTTCTAAAATATTAGAACGAATAAACAAGATTCCAAATGATGCAAAAGTAATTATTTTCAGAATGAAAAAAGTCCCGTTTATAGACCAGTCAGGACTTTATGCTCTCGAAGAAGTAATAAAAGAAATGCAAAAAAATGGAATCATAGTTGTTTTAACTATGTTGCAGGAACAACCTTTATTTTTATTTAAAAAGAATAAATTTATTCCTAATATTATTCCTGAAGAATATTTATTTAAAAACATAGAAGACTGTGCTGTTTGGTTAGAAGAATATTGCAAAATAATGGAAACAGAACCAAAAGATTAAATATATATTTAAATATACTTAAAAAAGCCGATTGCTAATCGACTTTTTTCAATCTCTGTTCTTCTAAACAATAAATATTTTGAAAAATATTAAATTTCAGAAAAATTCTGTAAATTAGACATTCAAACAATAGAAATTAAAAATTGTTTGAGGCTATTTGAAATCATATTTCATGCTTAAAGAAAAATAAATGATTAAAAAAATTGAAGGAAATATTCCCGAACTTGACCTTTTTAAAAAAGTTATCTATGTGGTTTTTTTAAAGGCAGAGAAGAATAATGAAGATGAAATCTTAAATTTGTTTTCAAATTCAAGTATAACAGTTTATCATGACGTTATGAAAAATATGCAACCTCAAATACCTTTTAATCAAGTCAACAAAAAGGTTTATGTGCAAGTGTGTGTTAAGATTCAGTCAGATTGTTATATTAATATGTCAGACAATTTGCTGGAAAATCTGAAGAACAGTTTTACTACAGCTATTGAAACAAATTCAATATTTCGGATATCAAGATTAGAATTCGAGGTTGATTATGATAGTGTTATTATTCCCAATTTTTCTATAATGCCAGTAAAAACGGAGTGGGAGAAAATTAATGATGCTCAAAATGAATTAATACAAAAATTACAAAGCAAGAATACCGAAATAGATTATCCTAATATTGGTAATACAGCAAGAAATGCAATGCTACTGATAGCTGAGGAAGTTTTTGACCCCATTAAGCATAATTCAGATCATTCAACTAACAAAAGTGATTACAAAAATAGACTTTATACATATATTATAGAAGAATTAAAAGGAAAAAAATTTAAAGAGTATCGGAATCTAGCACAGACAGCTGTTGATTTTATGGAGAATTCTATTAATATTTAAAAATAACACACAAAACTGATTCAAAATATTATTTAGCAGAGATGTGTGTAACAAGTACTATTGCAACTATATCAATTATAAATATGATTAAAAATATCAAAGAATAATAATAACCTGAATATTTAAAACACAAAAAAAGCCGACATCCAAGCCGGCTTTTTGTTCATAATTTGTGATTTGAAACATAAAATCGTTAAAAATTTTCATCATACTTTGTCCAAAGAAAATCGCCTAAATCCCAAGCTTCGTTTACAACTTTTTCGCCCCATTTCATGGTGTATTCAGTCAAAAATTCTTTTCTTTTTTTGATGTTTTTAATTTCAAGAGCTTGTTTTTCAAATTCTGCTTGATTCTCAAATAAATTTTTTTGCATAGGACCGAAAACATTGTCAATATCGTGTCGCATGTCGCCCCAGCGTTGTGCTGCAAGTGTACCAAGGCGATTAAATGCCCACCAAGCTGAGTTTCTGTTAAAACCTTTTGTTCTTCCTGGTGTTTTGTAAGATTCTGGTAAATCTGTAACTCCGCAATAAACAGGAATATAAATTGAACTGGCAATGTTATCTTGTGCTAACCAAACAACTCCACCAATTTCATCTGGCAACCAATCTCTTGATTGTGTGATAGTTCCGTACATGGTGTACCATCTGGCAATTGTTCTTTCTCCCAAAAAACTAACTTCGTGCGTCTCGTGATCAACATAAAACCAACTGCCGTTAACATTCTGAATTTTAAGTTGGTCGTAAGGTAAAAACGGATTTGCCAAAGGAGAAACAATTTTTTCACCATTTTCATTTGTTGTAGTAATATTTCTGGTCATATCATAAGGAGTTCCTTCGTAATAGTCTTTAAAAACGTCAATCATCATTTGAACTGAAACTTTTTGGTCAGGTTTTACAGAAAAAGGATAATTTTCGGAAGTAGGAGAAAGATGCAAAGACGGAGCAAGAAGATCAAAAACTCTCCATTCGCGTCTTCTGGCTGCAATAGATTTGCGACTATTTGGTGCATAAGCGTAGCAGAACATAAATTCTTCGCCTTCTTTCCACCAACCGTTTTCTTTTGCTACTTCGTAAATATTTTCCGAAGCCATAAAATAGTCTTTGTTTTTCAGGTCTATTTGTTTGATAGTACTGGCGTTTGCATTTACTGCTATGTGATCGTCAGGAACGCGTTGTGCAACCCAAACAGCGCCAACTTTATCTGTGCCCGGACCAACTATTTCGAAATGCCAAACTTCTTTTTTATCGGCAATTGTAAGACATTCGCCTTCGTCTATCCAGCCGTATAATTTTGTCAATTCATCTGCCATCAGAATAGCTTCTCTGGCAGTTGTGCATCTTTCCAGCATCAATTGCACCAATCGTTGGCAATCAATTAAACCTTTATTGGATTGTAGCTCGCCACGACCGCCAAAAGTTGATTCGCCGATAGCAAGTTGGTGATCATTCATACAAGGATAAGCTGTATTTATAAAACCATAAGTTGATTCAACCTGCGGAATACTGCCGATAGGCTCGTGTCCATAAGCAGGCATTGCCAAAGTATCAACCGAAACTCGTTTGTACATAGTGGTTTTGTCACTTTTTTTGTGAATCATTGGCGGAATAATATTTACCCACGATCGGGTTTTGTGACTATCATCGGTGTGCGAAGTCATAACAGAACCGTCAATTGATGCATTTTTACCAACTGTTATTGATGTGCAACCGTCAGGAAAACCTGCAATCCAATCGCTTTTATCTACTTGAGCGTTTAAAAAAAGAGTTGTTAGTAAAACGAAAAAAATAAGGGAAATTGATTTTGAATTCATTGTTTTAAGTTTAAAAATTATTTGCCCAAATTTGGGAATTTCATTACAAATAAAAAAATTCATCTTGAAGATTTGGGATTTAAATAATTAAAAGTCAAATTTTAGCAAGTAAATTTGCATGTCTTTTTGTTGATTATGCGATTTTAATCGCTTTGGTTAAGTTGCTTCAGCAACGCTTTTTTATAACTGAAGTTGTAAAACCTGAGCAAGTGAACTTGCATGTCCATTTTTTAGCAAGTGAACTTGCATGTCCAAACTTGTATGTTCTTTGTTGGTTATGCGATTTTAATCGTTCAGGTTATGTAGCTTTAGCTACATTTTTCAGAAACATAGAGATTTTTCCATTTTTCCCAGTCGCTAACAAGACCTGCTTTTACAGGATTCATTTTGATATAGTCAACAACACGACTCATTTCTTCTTGATTTCTGATATAATGATCCCAGTAGTCTCTTAACCACAATGTTCCTTTACGTCCAAGAAATTGATTTATATCATGAGAACCAGCAATTCCGCAAGAAAATAAAGTATTTCATAAATTACTGAAATAAAAGAGCTAACAAAATTTGTATAAAAATATTTTTCTTG
>JAFGUD010000301.1 GCA_016938685.1 Bacteroidales bacterium
ATTTTTACCAATATAAATCGTGCCGATTTCTTTTTTGGTTTCCGTTATGGCGCTATAAGGACAAGCAACAATACATGCCTTACAACCGATACACATATCTTTTACAAAAGCGGGATATTTTCCTTTGACAGAAACGATGGCATTTTGCTTGCAAATAGAAGCACATTTACCGCATTTTGTGCATTTGTCAAAATCCCACTTGGGAATCGGCTGATAAACGGTCATATATTTTTTTCTTTTCACGGAAAGCAAAAGGTGGTCATTGGGACATTCAGCATCCGCGTCCACGAGCATAGTTTTGATTTTTCTGGCAAATTCAACTGCCAGCGAAGTTGCGACCATTGATTTTCCCACTCCACCTTTTCCGCCGGTAATTGCAATTTTCATAATTAAATTATTCTTACTCGGGCAAAATACCCAAGGTATTATTGAATCTATTGATGTAATTAAAAAGACCCATTACGGAAATAATCTCTACGATTTGGGCTTCATTAAATTTCTCTTTTAGTTTTTCAAATAATTCTGGCCGATCAAGATATCCGTCCAAAGTTACATCTTTTACCAATTCTAAAATTTCTTTTTCTTCGTCGGTTAACTCTTTGATTTTTTTTATTGTTTCTTCGCTCGCTCCCAATTTATTTAACATTTTTTCCGTTACATCAACGCAAAAAGGACATTTTAAGGTTTGAGAAACCACCAATGCTATTTTCCATTTCAAAAAAGATTCTATTTTACCTCCGCCCATTAATGTTTTGAAAAGCTCGGTAAATTCTTTCAAAATCTCTGGCCTATGAGCCATTACTTTTACCCATTCTGGCACCCTGCCAGTTTCTTTCTCGAATGTCTCATAAATCTCCTTAATCATTTCCTCAATTTGATTTTTTTCCAAAGAAGAAATTAAAGCCATAAATTTATTATTAAATTAATAAATCGAATCCTATAATTTATGTTGTTCGCAGGCATCTTCTGCTCCTGCTTTTTTAATTTTATTATTTTTCCACATCTCAAAAATCTCTTTGACTGTTTCTGCTTGGCAAACATATACTTCTATTTCTAATTCTCGGCATAGATTTAGAGCCCTCGGCCCAAGGTCTTTACAAAGTAAAATATC
>JAFGUD010000302.1 GCA_016938685.1 Bacteroidales bacterium
GCAAATCCCTGGTCGTTTATTATTCCCATTAATTTTTCCCATACTTTTTCGTGAACAGGTGTTTTTGTAATGGGCTGCAACCCACGGCCCGAGCTGCTCCAGGGGGCCTTTACCATTAATTTCCCCCATCGCAAAATCAAATTTTCAAACTGTTCTTTTGTGGTGCAAATTTCAGGGAGAAAATCTTCAGTGATAAAAATACCGGACGGCGCAGTGCGAAGCAGTTCTTTTAAAATGGCCAGCGCAAAACCTTTGGAATACAGGTTGCGGTGCTCAGGTTTCCAGTATGCTACGGGCGATGTTAAAAATTCCGCAGAACATCCGGGTTTTAAGCGGGCCAGCGTTTTGTGGGCGGCAGGGCTCCATCCCCAGGGCAATAGTTTGTTAAATGTTGTTTTTGGGGATGTAACAGCATTCAAAATTTCTTTTTTCAGAACAAAATGTGGAAGTGTATAACCAATTTTGTCAAATTGTTCCACAAACTTTTTTGATGGAATTCGTTCCACCAAAATCAGGTCCTGCGAATCTGCAAAATACAGGGGCAATATTGCCAAATCCGATTCCATTTTTTGTAAAATACGGTTGGGTTGCCACGATGCAGTTCCGTTGGCCACAGCATATTCGCAGGTGGGATTAAAAAAATATATGTTGGGCAAATGGTTCAATCGCCTTGTTTTTATCAATGAACAAATAAAGTAATTATTCGTTTTTTAAAAAATTAGTTAATGGAAAGGAAATATGTATCTGCTGACACAAAACCAACTGTAATAATTGTCGATTTTCCCGTATTTTAAGAAAAAATTATCATAATGATTGTGTTTGTAGTGCTTGGTTTTGTTTTTGATTTTTTTTAGCTAGATTGGCGTTCAAAATGTCAACTTTTATTTTTTTGATTGTTTCTCTGATAAACGAGTACTTGGCAAATGTTATATAACCAGATTATAATTAACCGAAAGAATTCTATTTTAATGTTTTTAGTGAGATTCTGAAAAATAATTTCACTTGATATTTATTTAAAAATTGTTTCTATGAAAAAACTTGCACTGTTTATTTTAAGTATTCTTACAGTAGGA
>JAFGUD010000303.1 GCA_016938685.1 Bacteroidales bacterium
ACCGAATTGATAAGCATTCAAAAACAATATGGCATAAGTATTCCTGCAATCATGTACCGACTTGTTTCACTTGGAATCTTCGACAATTCAAAAATAAAGAGTTTTTATATTAAACAGAATCAAGACAATGAATTCAAAAGACTTGTAAATGAATCTAGGTATTATGGCAATGAAAAGTCTTCAAGGTTTAACAGTCTGGTTTATAAGGCGTTGTCTCAGGAAATCATTTCTATAAGTAAGGCCTCTTCATTATTAAACACGGATATTGAATCATTGCGCAATAATTTAACTCTTATCTGAGGATGAAAATAATTGTAAATGATGCCAATATTTTAATTGATCTACTTAGTGTCAATTTATTAGATATTTTTTTAGAGCTGGATTATGAGTTTCACACCAACGACTTTATTCTAAACGAAATTACTAACCAAACACAAAGGCATCAACTCGAAAAGGTTATTGAGGCCAATAAATTGATTTTAAATGAAACAAAATCAAAAGATTACGTTGAGATCTTAAAATTAAAAACAAAAGGGTTGAGTTTTGAAGATTGTTCAATATGGTTTTATGCAAAAAAAATTGGCGGGATTTTATTGACCGGCGACAACCTGTTAAGAAAGACGGCAGAAAAGGATATGATTCCTGTAAAAGGGATTTTATTCGTTTTTGATGAATTAGTTGATAGTGGTAAGTTGGATAAAAAAGCGGCAAGATTCAAATTATTTCAACTAACAAAATTGAATCCTCGATTACCGGTTTTAGAAATTAACAAACGATTGGTTCACTGGGAAAAATAAAAAAAATTAGATTTTTGATTTAATTTGATTAAGAAACCCACTACATTTGCCCCAACCAAACCCAAATCTATGACCACCACCTTCACCCGTGGCACCACTTACTACGGGCTGAGCAACCCCTTGATAATCATTTTTTCCGCCTATCTTTTTTGTCTTGATACTTCGACTGTGTCAAGTTCAGGTTGGTTACTTTTTAGGACTGTAGTTATAAATAAACTATTGAT
>JAFGUD010000042.1 GCA_016938685.1 Bacteroidales bacterium
GAATTAAATTCAATAAAGGCTCGGATTCTTCATAAATATGGAGTAAAGCTTACAGAAAAAGGTTCAACCTGGAATAAGATGCAACTTAAAATTCTAGAGCAAACCTTTTCACTTTTGCCTGCGTCTTTTGTTAAGCAAACGACTAATATTAGCAGAGAACCATTGCCTCCTCCAGGGAAAAGCCCGCTAATTGCTGCTTACATATATAAGGGTTCAACTAAAGTTCACCTGCTTGATTGGGGAAGCCAAATGTCCCCTCAATATCTTGAAGATTTTAAAAAAGCATACAGAAGGCCTCCTATTGAAAATGATTTATACAGGGCTTTGGTTGATAAAATTCCAGGTACTCTAGCCCATGAAATGACACACTGTTTTCAGAGTAAAAATCCGGCAATTACGGCAGCCTGGAAAAAAAAGTTCAATTTCAGGGACAGTCCAACTCTTTATGGCAAAACCAATGATCGTGAAGATATGGCAGAATCAGTAAAACTTTTCTTTCTCGGTGGAAAATTATCAGGAAACAAGTTTATTGCAAAGACTGGCGAAAAAATGGATCTCGATCGTTATAATTTCATAAAAAACAATATAATGAGTGGAAAAGAATTTATCGGCAGTAACATTCCAAAATTCTTTTAAGATATTATTTTAGCCAACAGAGGAAATAACTTATGAAAAAAATACTGATTTTAATGTTTGTGTTAGTAAACTTCGCCGTGGGGGCATACAGTATGATTGATACTTTGAGTCTTGAAGATTTGGTTAAAGATGCTGAGATAATAGCTCTGATAAAAGTTGAGCTGGTTGAAAGAACCAACAGATCGCCTGAAGGATTTGATGAACTAAAATTTCTTGCCACTAAAGTGAAAATTATTGAAGCTTACAAAGGCAAGGCTAAAGCTGATGAAAATCTTATTATTTCGACTTTATCCGGTATTGAAGATAGCCCCGAGCTTGCATATGCTAATAAATACCTGGTTTTTCTGAAAAAAGTCGAAGGCCGTGACGAATATCAGGTCTGCAACGATATTCAAGGTTGCTGGGAAGTCGATGCTTCAGGTGTTTACGGTGGAATGGGAACCGGAACAACCCTTGAAATGCTAAAAAGTTCGATTGAAGCAAAAAAAATTAAATAACAGTGAATCCAGATATGCAAAAAAAGAGCAAAGATAAAACGCCAGAAATTAGTATGTCTGCGGCAAATTTTATTGATGCGGTTGCGAAAAATAAAAATGATATGTATAAAGCTTTTCTCAAGCTGAATACTGATGATTTAAAGAAAACTGAGGTTAAAGAGGCATTTTTAGCCTTTGTTAAACGCAAAAACCTTGAACTAAGCCAATAGACCGGGTGAAATTGAATCGTAATTTTATCTATTTTTAAATGATTTCGAAATACTACAGGGTTCTAGCTTTTAAATTGTGTTTCATTCTGATTTTTGGAATGCTGACACCAGCTTATCTATTCTATTTTATCTGCCGTAGTCACTATAATGAAAAATACGAGCTTAAAAAAAGCAATCTGTATGAAAAGATCGATGATCGGCTCGAATTTATTGCCAATTATTATAAAGATGATGTTTTTTTTCACGGTTTATTGAAAAAAAACTTTCAGCATATCAGCCAAAATAAGGGAAAAATTGAGAAAATTTCGCAGGCTATTGATAATCTGAAAAAAAACTTCCCAAATACCTTTAGATTTCTGATTTGGGATAAGTCTGGAAAAATTAATGCTCGCTTGAGTGATGAAAAGAAATACTTTTTTGTTTACAATTCTTTTCACAAAATCATGCAGGATTTATATGCCAGCATAAAAGCAGGAAAACCACAAGAACCTGAACATAACACGCTTGTGCTGAGCCATATTTCAATGCTCAGATCTTGTCTGGGAAAATTTCTTTTGCCGGAAGAATTGAACGAACCCTTCAAAACAGGATTTTTGGGACGTTGCCTTAAATCTGGCGAAAATTCTGAAAAGAAAATGATATGGTATCAGGTTTACGAGGATTTTTCGGTTCTTTGTTTTATTAGTGAAATAGCTTTGAACAATGATATCGGCCCAAAGCTTTTGTGCAGGAAATTCAATTCTGAGGGGACTGAAATTAAAGTTGGACTTTATAATCCCCTGGAATTTTCGATTTCGGGCATCAGTCTTGGCTCTGAAGAAATTCGTGAGATCATAAGAAATGCCGGTATTTTTCTGCAAAATGCGAAGCCGGAAATTGACAATGAAAGGTTTCTTATTGCGTTTCGTCAAGTTGCCGCAGATAAAATTTTGTTTGGCATTCAGAATAAGTCAGAATTTCTGGCCGATCCTGATTCTGAGGTCGTGCTTGTTTTTTTCTTTTTTCTTAAAATCGCTTTTCTGGCAGGCTTTGCCTTTTATTGTTATCGACTGCGTTTTCCGGTTCTATTTTTTTCAATTCAACAGAAACTTTTTGTTCTTTTCCTCTTGTCGGGAAC
>JAFGUD010000304.1 GCA_016938685.1 Bacteroidales bacterium
ATTTTTACATTATTGTCAGATGTTACTCCACGAAAAAATAATCATTTCCTTGTGTGTAAATAATTATTTTTACATGTTCGTTTCATCAACAGCTTTTATATTATCGATAAATTTTACAATAAAAAGAATTACTCAATTTGCAATTCTCCGTTTTCATTCCTTAATGTTACAAATATTATTTCATAAGGTTTTGCGGAATATTCATCTTCAAACAATTGAAATTCAAATATTAGTTTTTTCGGGTAATCAATAATTTCTTTGGAAATTCCATCTTCAAAATTGTCGGAAATCGAAATAGGATATGAGTCTTTGAAATTCCAATACCAATTTTTAGCTAAATTATTTAGTGTATCCGGATTATTTTCTAAATCCTCTAATTTTATGTCCAATTGATGAATTAGTGGTTTGCCATTAAAATTATTGTCTCCCGGAAATTGAATACATCTGGAATAAAATATTTCCTCAGTTTTGGGAATCGGTTTACTGATCTCTTCCGGCAAATTGATTGTATCTTCCTGTAAATCAACAGCTAACAATGAGTCTGAAATAACTAAAACAGAGTCATTTGACAAGTTTTGTTCTTCTTTTGTGTTTTGATTGCACGAAGAAAAAATAAAAACACTAAAAAAAAGAAGTAT
This sequence comes from Bacteroidales bacterium, assembly GCA_016938685.1. Classification (GTDB taxonomy): domain Bacteria; phylum Bacteroidota; class Bacteroidia; order Bacteroidales; family JAFGUD01; genus JAFGUD01. The sequence goes on from JAFGUD010000304.1 coordinate 639, forward strand.
TAAATTGATATTCAGGTGTTTAATGACTCCGTTTTTCATCTGATTTATTTCATTTTTTGTTCAACTTTAATCAATTTGCTTACATCATAACCTCTGTTTTGTGCATTATCGACTAACATTTGATAGGTTTCTTCGTCCATTTGAGGTGTGCGACTTAATATCCACAGATATTTTGGAGAAGAACTACCAATTAAAGCATATTCATAGTTTTCACCTAGTTCAAGAATGAAGTAATCGCCATAGAAGAACAAAAAGAAAGAAACTTTTAGTTTAGCTGTTTCTTTAGGATTAGGAATTTTTGCCTTTCCTTTTGCTGTGCTGTGTTTTCCATCAAGAGTGTTTTTGTAACCTTGATTTAACACTGTAATTTTACCGTCATCACGCAAAGAGTATGTGGCGGTTACGCCAACAAGATCTCTTTCAAAAGAATGGTCAAATCTGGCTATTTCGTACCAGGTTCCAAGATATTTTTCGAGTTCAACTTTTTCTACTGTTTTCACATCAATTTCATTTTTAGGGTTTTGAGCACAACCGGAAACAATAAACATTGCTAAAAATAGTGTTAGTACAAGTTTAGTTTTCATGATTTTTTCATCAAAGATAATCTATAAAACAAAAAAAGCAACCGAAAAAAACGATTGCTCTAAAATAAATATTATAATCAATAACTCTAAACTCAACAAACTACTGGTTACTAGTTAACAGACTACTGGTTAACTGGTTAACAGACCACTGGTTAACTGGTTAACAGTCTATATTGTAAAAAGAATTTCTCTGTATTTTGGCAAAGGCCATAGTTCGTTATCTACAATTCGTTCGAGACTGTCAATGTATTCTCTTATTTCTTCAAAAAATGGTTTTACTTCTTTGGCGTAAGCAATAGCAATACTCTCACAATTTGTTAAATTATTTGCTCTTTTGCGAGCTAAACGCATTTCTTCGGATTTTAATTTAATAGTGCTGACAGTCAGAGAAATATCTCTAATGATGTCAATTCTTGCATCAGCCAAAACTTCAAATTCATCTTTGTTAAAAATTTCTTTTAAACCTTTTACATTTTCTATTAAAAGATTTTGATATTGAATAATAGTTGGAACAATATGATTTAAAACAATATCGCCCAAAACTCTCGATTCGATTTGAAGTTGTTTTTTGTATTTTTCAATTTTTACTTCATAACGGGCAATAAGCTCTTTTTCTGACAAAACTCCATGATTTTCAAACAATTCGATTGACTTTTTATCCAAATAAGCTTTAAGGGCTTCCTGAACAGATTTGATATTTGTCAATCCTCTTTTTTTTGCTTCTTCTACCCAATCATCGCTGTAACCATTACCTTCAAAAACAACCGGTTTAGAGTCAGTTATCGTTTTTCGAAGAACTTTAAGAATTGCTTCGTCTTTTTTGAAGCCTTTTTTCCTGAATTTTTCTACTTCTTCGATAAAAATCTTCAATTGATTTGCAACAGCAGTATTAAGAACAATCATTGAAGCCGCTGAATTTCCCGAAGAACCAACAGCCCGAAACTCAAAACGATTTCCGGTAAAAGCAAACGGCGAAGTTCTATTCCTATCTGTATTATCAAGTAAAATTTCAGGAATTCTGCCAATATCAAGTTTAATTTCGGTTTTTTCATCAGGTGTCATTGCATCAGCAGGAATTCTTTTTTCAATATCATCAAGCACTTTTGAAAGTTTTGAGCCTAAAAACACCGAAATAATTGCCGGTGGTGCTTCATTTGCACCAAGTCTATACTCATTACCGGCTGAAACAATACTTGCACGCAACAAATCAGAATAATCGTAAACTGCTTTCATAGTATTTACCAAAAAAGTCAAAAATTGCAGATTACTTTTAGGATTTTTGCCCGGTTTTAACAAATTTACACCTGTATCAGTTGCCAATGACCAATTACTGTGTTTTGCTGAACCATTTATTCCTTTGAATGGTTTTTCGTGATAAATTACTCTTAGTTTATGTTTTCTTGCTACTCTACGCAGAATTTCCATTGCCAAAAGGTTTTGGTCAACCGCTAAATTAGCTTCCTGAAAAATAGAAGCACACTCAAACTGATTAGGAGCAACTTCATTATGTCGGGTTTTTAATGGAATTCCCAATTTATATGACTCAATTTCAGCCTCTTGCATAAAAGCCTCAACTCTTTGTGGAATAGATCCAAAATAGTGGTCTTGTAATTGTTGATCCTTAGCAGAAGCGTGTCCTAGCAGAGTTCTTCCTGTTAAAACTAAGTCGGGACGAGCATTATACAAAGCTTCATCGATGAGAAAATATTCTTGTTCCCAGCCCAAAGTTGATATAACTTTTTTTACGTCAGCATCAAAATATCGTGAAACCTCTGATGCGTATTTATCCAGGACAGCCAAAGAACGTAAAAGTGGTGTTTTATAGTCCAAAGCTTCGCCTGTGTATGAAATGAAAATTGTAGGAATACAAAGCGTTTTATTAACAATAAAAGCCGGAGAAGAAGGATCCCAAGCAGTATAACCGCGAGCTTCAAAAGTATTTCTTATGCCACCTGTTGGAAGACTTGATGCATCTGGTTCTTGTTGAACAAGTTTAGAGCCGTCGAAACTTTCAAAAACTTCGTCATTTAAAGTTATTTCAAGAAAAGAATCGTGTTTTTCTGCCGTAGAATCTGTTAATGGGTGAAACCAGTGTGTGTAATGAGTAGCGCCACGTTCTAATGCCCATGATTTCATTCCCGTTGCAATTTGGTCTGCAATTTTTCGATCAAGACTTGAACCTTGTTCAATAGCGTCTTTTAATTTATGAAAAACATCTTTTGAAAGGTATTTCTGCATTTTTTTCTTATCGAAAACATTAATAGCAAAATATTCGGAAGAACTAGCAGAAGGAAATTCAACAGTTTTTATTTCTCTATTTAAAGCTTCTTTTAAAGCTTGAAAACGTAAAGTCGCCATTTTATTGATTTTTTTATTTATAACCCCAAAATTTTAGACTACAAAGGTAATATTTTAGCTTTTTACAGATAGTACCCCCTGAAATAATTAACGTAAAGTTAATATTCTGCTTTTTTTTGGCTTTTTGATAATTCAAGTTTTATACCGATTGCACATTGAAATTAGTCCAAACTTCGCAAAAATTAGTTTGAACTAAATCAATGTAGCATCGGCATTTACCAATGTAATTTATAAAATAGTTTTGGACTATTTTATAAAAACATTTGGTATTA
>JAFGUD010000043.1 GCA_016938685.1 Bacteroidales bacterium
AATTAGCAAAAAAACAGCTTGAAAATGAAAAATAAATTTTAGTCTCTGTTTATTCAGAGACTTTTTTTTTAAAAAAATGAACATTCTCGGTTTATTTAGGTTAAATGATGAAAACTTAATCAAAAATGAACCTTTATCTTGACATAGACGGAGTTTTATTAACCACCAAAAACCCCACAAAGGCAGATTTTGCTGATGAGTTCATAGAATTTGTTGTAAATAGGTTCAATTGTTTCTGGTTAACAACTCATTGCAAAGGAGACAGCGAACCTGCCATGAAATATTTGTCAAAGTATTTTGAAAAAGAAACAATTACTAACCTTAAAAAGATTAAACCAACAAATTGGAATACCTTAAAAACAGAAGCAATTGATTTCTCTTCCGAGTTTGTTTGGCTAGAAGATAATCCAATGTACTCAGAGTTAGCTGTTTTACAGAGGTTAAATAAATCAGAAAATCTTATTGTTGTTTCTTTGAATAAAAAGAGTGAGTTGGAAAGAATTAAAAACTTGTTGAAATAAAGACAATTAAAGCCTCTGAATAACCAGAGGCTTTTTTTATGCTTAAAAACATTAGCAAAAATTTGCATTATGAACATAAGTTCGTTATTTTTGCATTGAAATTAACTTTTTACTAATAACATTTAACTGTTAACTAAATTAATGGCAAGAAAAGAAAAAAATAGAATTGTTCATCAACCTCCTTTGTATAGCGAATTTAAACCGGCAGGTGTTGCTGCTCGTTTTTTGAATCAAATAGAGCTGTCTCTCGATGAGTATGAGGCGTTGCGATTGGCGGATTACGAAGGGATGTCTCAGGACGAAGCGTCATTCGAAATGGACATTTCAAGACCTACTTTTACCAGATTAATTGAAAAAGCCAGAAAAAAAATGGTGGAATTTATTGTAACAGGTAAAAAGTTGAAAATAGTTGACGGAAATATACACTTTAAAAATAATGTATTCAAATGTTTAGATTGTGAACAAATGTTTGTAATGCAAATAAATGAAACAGTTTCTTTATGTCCTTCGTGTAGTTCAGAAAATGTTACAAATCTTGCAGGAGGTTTCGGACACGGCAGATGTTGTGTAGATCATGAAGATTAATACAAGAAATTTATAATAGTTAACAACTTCACGAATTTTATAACTTTCAATTTTACAAACTTTATAAACTTTCAAGATTATAACCTTTTAAAACTAATAATTATGCCAAACAATGACAAAACAGGTCCCGAAGGAAAGGGAGCAAAAACCGGAAGAGGTTTAGGAAATTGTGATGATTCAAATAATTCAAATCGTGGTTTTTTTGGTCGTGGTCGTGGTCGTGGAAACGGAAACGGTCAGGGAAATGGACGTGGTTTCGGACAAGGTAACAATTCTAAAAACGGCAGAAGAAGAGGCTGGCGATTTTTTGGAGGCAAAAATAATGACTAATTTAAAGTATCAAGTTGAAAGCTGGATTTTTGTTAACTTTCAATTTTTTACTTTCATTTTTAAAATACAAAAATAATGAATGAAGACGAAAAAGGTCTTGGAAAAGGCGGTGGCAAAGGAAAAAACAAAGGTGGAGCTTATGGCTTAGGTGGTTTTTGTGTATGTGCAAAATGTGGAGAAAAAATCCAACATCAACAAGGTGTAAAATGTACAACAATTAAATGTCCAACGTGCGGAACAACTATGATTCGTGAAGAACTTTTGAACGACAAAACTAAGAAATAAGAGTTAAGAACAGAAGAATAATGAATATTGAACATAAGAATAACGAACATTGAAATATTCACCGATTCACAGATTGAAATATTAATTATGAAAATAGCCATAGCTAGCGGCAAGGGAGGAACAGGAAAAACCACAATATCAACCAATCTTGCACATTATTTGTCTCAAACACAAGAAATTATTTTGGTCGATTTAGACGTTGAAGAGCCAAATTCGGGATTATTTATTCATGGAAATTTGGATAAAATATATATTAAAACCAGACAGGTTCCTAATTGGGAACAGGAAAATTGCATTTTGTGTGGAGATTGTGTTAAAAATTGCAATTTTAATGCTATTGCAAAAATGAGTGATGAAATAATGATTTTTCCTCAATTATGTCATAGTTGTTATGCTTGTTCTGAGTTGTGTCCCAAAGACGCTTTACCAATGATTGGTTTGCCAATGGGCGTCTTGCAAAAATTTAAGTTGGACAAGTTGCATTTTATTGAAAGTAAACTCGATATCGGCGAAGAAATGGCGGTGCCGCTTATTGCTCAAACAGTTGATTTTGTTGAAGAAGAGTTTGACAAAGATATTCTGCGAATATACGATTCTCCTCCCGGAACTGCTTGTCCGGTAATTGAAACTTTGAAACATTCCGATTACGTTTTTCTTGTTACAGAACCAACTCCGTTCGGTTTAAATGATTTAAAATTAGCAGTAGAAACTGTGCGTAAACTCGAAAAAGATTTTGCTGTAATAATCAACAGATACGGAATAGGGGACAATGAAGTTGAAAAATATTGTGAAGAAGAAAATATTGAAATAACAGCAAAATTTCCACAAAGTAGAAAAGTAGCAGAATTATACTCTTCTGGAGAATTACTTTATAATAAAGTTCCCGAATTTATGGCAGAATTGGAAAAATTAGAACTAAAAATTAAAAGCATAAATTAAACCGGTAAACCCGTAAACTGGTTCACTAGTCAACTCGATAACTCAGAAATGAAAGAAATAGTTATATTATCCGGCAAAGGTGGGACAGGAAAAACATCAATAACAGCATCTTTTGCCTATTTAGCAAGGCACATCGCAGTAATAGCCGATTGTGATGTTGATGCCGCCGATTTGCATTTAATTTTAAAACCAACTATTAAACGAAAAGAAGATTTTTATAGCAGTCTTGAAGCTGTTATTGATCAGGAAAAATGTATAAGCTGCGGCAAATGTGAACGAGTTTGTCGTTTCGATGCCATTTCTTCTTACAATCGTTTATATGACGTAATTGGACTAAATTGTGAAGGTTGTGGATATTGCGAAAAAGTTTGTCCTGTTGATGCGATTAAAATGAAACAAAAACTTGACGGAGAATGGTATATTTCTGAAAGTAGATATGTAACTCCACTAGTACATGCAAAACTTGGAATTGGAACAGAAAATTCCGGAAAACTTGTTGCGTTAGTTAAAAATATAGCAAAACAAATAGCAGAAAGATCTAAGAAAGAAATTGTTTTAGTTGATGGCTCGCCTGGAGTTGGTTGTCCTGTGATAAGTTCTCTTTCGGGTGCAAATTATATTGTTTTTGTTACTGAACCAACGGTTTCAGGAGTCCATGATTTGAAACGAGTTTTTGAGCTGGCTAGTAAATATCATATTCCTTCGGGTTTGATTATAAACAAAGCAGATTTGAATCGTGAAAAAACACAAGAATTGATTGAATTTGCAAAAAATGAGAATATAAATTTTTTAGGACAATTGCCTTATGATGAGGTTTTTACAAAAGCTATGGTCACAGGATTAAGCATTGTTGAATTTGATAAACAAAATAATATTTCTCAAACGATAACTCAAATGTGGGAGCAAATAATGGATTATTAATAATGAAAATAAAAAATCTTGAATTTATAATAATTTTTTAAACATTTTACTTATTAACAGGTTGACCGGTTAACTGGTGCGCCAAAAAAATATTAACTGAAATTATGAAAATAGCATTTACCGCAAAAGGAAAAGATTTACAAGCAGAAGTCGACGCAAGATTTGGACGTTGTCCGTTTTTTGTAATTTATGATACCGAAACAAAATTAACAGAAGTGATTGATAATCAGGATTCTTCTCAGGAAGCTCACGGAGCAGGTCCTAAAACAGCCCAAAAGTTGGCAGAATACAAATGTCAGGTTCTTATTACTGGTAATGGTCCCGGCGGAAATGCTTCTTCGGTGGTTGAAAGAATGAAAATTGAAATTTTTATCGGCGCAGCTGATATGAAAATTGAAAATGCACTACAAGCATATCAAAATGGAGATTTGAAAAATTTTTAATATTCTTAACTAATATTATATACACCGCAGAGACCTAAATATACTTAGGTTTTCTTTGTTATTTAAGAAGCAATGGAATATTTTTGCGTTAGTGTCTTTGCTTCTAAATAAACGATGTTAAATTGTTTTGCGACTTTGCGACTTCGCTGTCAAATAATCAATGTAATATTGCTTCGCGACTTTGTGACTTAGTATTCAAATAAGCGATGGAATTTTTTGCGTCTTAGTGACTTTGCGGTAAAATTTAAAATAGAGCTATGAAATTTAAAGTTGGATTTGCAACCGACGACGGCAAGAATATGGTTGACAAACACTTTGGCGATGCAGGTTTTTACCTGATTTATGAAATATCAAAAAAAGAAAGTGTTTTTGTAGAAAAACGTGAGAATTCATCAACCGAAGAAGATGAACGTTTTCATGGCGACCCATTAAAAGCAGGAAAAATTGGACAAATAATGAAAGGTGTGCAAATTTTGTGCAACAAACAATTCGGGAAAAACATCATTAACATGTCCAAAAAATTTGTGCCGATTTTGTTTGATATTGACAATATTGACGAAGCCATTAAAATAACACAAAGCCGTTTTGATGAAATAGAACAAGCATGGAAAGCCGGAGGAAGTAGAAAACATATTTCTTTTAGAACTAAGAATATCGAATAATGAACAGAAGAATAATGAATATCGAATAATTATTTACACATTCACAGATTCAAATATTGAAAATTGATGAAAATAACGATTTTAACAGAAAATTTTGCTGGATCCCGTTTCTTATCAGAGCATGGGTTTTCGTATTTCATTGAATATGAGGGTTTTAAACTGCTTTGGGATACAGGAGCTACTGATATTTTTCTTCAAAATGCCAAAAGATTAAATATTGATATTGATGAAGTCGAAACAGTAGCTCTTAGTCATGGACACTGGGATCACGGAGATGGACTTAGGTTTTTGAAAAATAAAACAGTAATAACTCATCCAAATACATTTATCAAACGTTATAGACGTTTAAATAATGAGTATCTGGGTTTAAATCAAACAATTGACCAAGTTAGAGAAAATTTTAATTTAATTTTATCAGATAAACCGCATTTTATTACCGAAAATATTGTTTTTCTAGGAGAAATTCCGAGAAAATTTGGCTTTGAACAATGGAACACTCCATATATTGATGAATTTGGGAAAGATGATTTAATTACTGATGATTCAGCACTTGTTGCTATTTTAGACGAAGAACTTGTCATTGTTGCAGGTTGTTCGCATTCAGGTATTTGTAATATTATTGAATATGCAAAAAAAGTAACAGGAATTTTCAAAATTAATACAGTTATCGGTGGTTTTCATTTGAAAAAAGCAGACGAAAGAACCAAAAAAACAATCGAATATTTTAAAGAGCAAAAGGTGAAAAACATAATGCCTTCGCATTGTACTCAACTTCCGGCTTTAGTCGAATTTTACAAAGAATTTGAAATTATTCAAGTCAAAACAGGAAACGAATATGTTTTTTAAAGAGTTCAACAATTTTTCCAGCGGCACAAACCGTTTGTAATATGGTACAAAAGTGCCATATTATAAAAAAAAAGACAAATAAGTTCCATATACGACCAGAACAACTTTTTTACTTTAAGAACTTTACAAACTTTAAGAACTTTACAAACTTTAAGAACTTTACAAACTTTAAGAACTTTACAAACTTTAAGAACTTTA
>JAFGUD010000305.1 GCA_016938685.1 Bacteroidales bacterium
TATCATTTAATTGAACATTTTTTGTGTCATTTATTTGAATATATAGAACTGTTTTGTATATAATGTCATTGAATAAATAGTAGCTGAGCCCTGAACGTGCCACCAGCCGATTGCCGGTCTTCGCTGCGCTACGACCAACAATCGCCAGGAGTTACACACTAAGTCAGCTTCCAGAAAACTCTTAGGGATTTTCCAAAATCCGTCTGAGCGGTGCTCAGCGCGGGCGTTAGTCTATAAAAACTATTTTTCCGATTTATATATAAGTAAAATTTTTTATGCTAAAATTGGATAGATTTTAGAAAGGAATAATATGGTTGTTGATGATTTTAAAATTATTATAAAAGCAAAAAAAGTCCCAGTTAATATTAATCATGAAATCATTGAATACATACAAGATACTACGATCCAAAATAATCATTTACAGTGTGAAGTTTTTTTTCAAAATACTCTAATTGCACAAGGTATTATACTAGATTTTTACAAAGAGTTTGAAATACTCCAAGATTTTAATCAAAATCATTTTACTCATATTTTTACATTTGAATATAACGGTCGAGAATATCAAAAATACACATATTTTGGGAAAAAGTTATATGAAATGAAATATTTAAAAAGTCCACCGATACAACAAGTAACAAAGGAATCTTATATTGATGAAATAATTTCTCACTTTAATGGATATATTAAATATTTAAAAGAAAATTATAATGACTTAAAGATTACTTTTATACCTTCAAGTTCTCAAATACCTGATGAAATTGCAACCAAATTATCAGCGATAAATAGCATACCGTTAAAAACAATCATTTCTAAAAATACTCAAGTATCAAGCAAAAGCATGACAAATTTATCAACACAACAATTCAATAAATATTCTATAGATTTAAGCCAATCAAATTTTAATGATACTTTTATCCTTATTGATGATGTCATGGGTACAACTGCTTCAATATGTGAAACTATGTATAAGATATATGATTTTAATAAAAAAGTGAACTTTTTCTTTATCCCTGTAAAGGATGTAAAAAGATGAAAAATAAAGTTTTTATAAACGGTTCAATATCAATTAAAAAACTACCTCAAGAAGTTAAAAATAGCATCGATAAAATCGTAAATCAGAATTTTGAAATAGTAGTTGGAGATGCCAGTGGAATTGATACCTTAATACAAGATTATTGTTTGTCATTAAGCTATTTTAACGTAACAGTTTATTCAATTTCTATTCTTCCAAGATATAAAGCAAGTGAAAATTTTAAGACAAAATATATTGAAGTTTCAAATAGTATTAAAAAAGAGCGAGAGAGACAACAACAAAAAGATAAAGCTATGACTATGGATAGTGAATTTACTTTTGCTATTTGGGATGGAAAAAGTAAAGGAACTTATGACAATATACTTCGAGGATTAGAGAATAATAAAAAAATAAAAGTCTATTTATCTAAAAAAGATTTATTTCTTGAACAAAACAAAATTACAAAAGATGAAATTGATTTTATTTATCGAGAAAATAATGGTTACACAGCCTCTGAAGTAGTGCAACATTTAAAAGATGAAGCTGAAGATTTTTTTCAAAAAACACAAGACTTGAATAAATATTTATTACATGAGCTAGTAATAGAAAAAGAAGATAAAACATATAAGCCAACAAGCAAGTATAAAGATTTATTTATTATTGATAAATACCATGGAAAAATCAAAGGTATTAAGTTTAAAAATGAATTTATATCTTGGATTGAAAAGCATATCAAAGAAGAGAGAAAACCACAACAAGCTAGTTTATTTTAGTTTTTATAATAGGAAGACTAACAAATCTTAGCACCGAACAGGATACCCTGTCAGTGTAGTCAAACGTTGCTCGTTCCCGCGCAGCGGAAAACGAGCAACGCCCGCGCTGAGCCCTGAACGGGCCACCAGCCGATTGCCGGTCTCCGCTACGCTACGACCAACAATCGCCCGGAGTCCCACACTAAGCCGGCTCCCAGAAAACCCTACGGGATTTTCTGAAATCCGTCTGAGTGGGGCTCAGCGCGGGCGTTATGTGAGGAAAAAATAAAATGACAAAACAAGATTTAGCAAGTGAATTAAAGAATATGTATGAAAATGCTCCAAAAGGAGATAGTACAACGATGATAAGATTGTTTGGAGTAAAATATTCTGAAGAATTAAAAAGTTGTAATTGTTCAATGAGTGAAATTGCAGAGTTAGCCGAAATTGGAATAAATTATCATGCAGAAATCAGCAAAGGCATTAGACTAGCTAAATATGTTAAAATAAAGTAATAAAATAATGAGGAGATATATGTGCCAACAGTCTTAAAAATTAATGGTTATCGTTTCTTTTTCTTTTCAAGAGAAGAATTAAGACAACATATTCATATACAGTGTCAAAATGGTGAGGCAAAATGGTGAGGCAAAATTTTGGCTTGACCCTCAAATTGAATTAGCAAACAACTATAAATTATCAAGAAAAGAACTCAACGAAATTGAGAAAATAATTGAAGAGCACTATGAAGAATTTATAACAGCATGGGAGGAATATTTTGGAAACGGAAGTAACTAATATATCAAGTCATGGATTATGGATATTATCAGATAATCGAGAGTATTTTCTATCTTATGAAAACTTTCCATGGTTTAAAAATAAAACAATAAATGATATTACAAAAGTTGAAAGTTTTGGACAAGGTCATCTTTATTGGGAAAATTTAGATGTTGATTTAAGTTTAGAAATGATTGAACATCCTGAAAGATTTCCACTACAAGCACACACATAACAAGACATAGAGACTGTGAAATAACCAAAGCCAGTCCACCGTCTCACTATAATGGCCTGAAAATCTAAGACAATATTTCATCACAAGTTTAGAGTTTAGACCTGACCCCTTTCTTTCCTAATAAATTGACAAAATGAATAAAATTGAATATAATTAGTAATATTTATATTCAAAGGAGTTCTATGAAAACAGTTACAATGAGAGTGGATGATTCTATCTACGATATGATTAAACTTGCTGCTGAAGGTCAAAAAAGAAATCTTTCTAATTTTATAGAATTTGCAACACTTCAATATTTAACATCATCTCAATTTGTAGATAATGATGAAATGACTGAGATTTTAAAAGATGAAGATTTAGTTAAAAACTTAATGAGCGGTTTAGATGACTTTAAAAATGGTGATTACAAAATTGTCTAAGTATAAAATTGCTGAAACTAAAACTTTTGAAAAAGTTAAAAAGAAAATAGATAAGAAGTTATATTCAAAAATTAAGAACTTTGTGTATCCTCAACTGAGAGCAAATCCTTTCTATGGCTCTAATATTAAAAAATTAAAAGATGACCTTGAAGGATATTACAGATATAGAATAGGAAATTATAGACTCTTTTATCTTATAGAAAATGATAAGCTAATTATTGCGGTTGTTGATTTTAAACATAGACAGCAGGCGTATGATTAACACATAACAAGTACGAGGAGCCCAATAAATTACCTTAGCTGGAAAATTATTGCTCACGATAACCGTTATGAATATACTTCGAAATTGGAAAAAAAGGGGCTGGCAAATGGTGACGGAAAAAACATCTACTTCTATTGATGACAGATCTGTTGTTTGGAAAGTGGGCATCATTGTTCTATTCTCACCACTGTTTATCTTTCTCCCCCATGACTCAATATTGAAAGATGTCATTTTTCCTCTTTTCGTTGGCATGGGGCTCCTGTACATCAGTATCAATAAAATGCGAAGGTTCAACCTGGTGACAAAGTGGAAAATAACGGACGGTGAACTTCTCAATAAAAAAGTGGCAATTGACAACCCGTATGCACGCGAGTTTGTCAGATCCTATTTTCCATATATCAAATACAGCTATCCTGTTCATGGGAAAACCTATATCTCTGACTCGGTAGCCCATTACCGAGAACTGAAAAGCAGTGAACAAGAAATTGAAAAACTAATGGACAAAATGACAGCATCTGGCTTGAAGGTATATTTCAACCCCAACAGACCAGAGGAAAGCGTGTTGATTGCCAATATACCTTTACACAGGAAACTGTTTTGGCTTTTTATATTTTTTCTGGGATGTACCGCATTATCAGTAGGGTTATTACCATTATGGCAGTGACAAACAAGGAATACATTAGTCATTTAATGAGCCCTGATTCCCTTTGTCCATTTCGAAAATTCATTCAGAAAAAGAAATTTTATGCTTTTTCCCTATTTATCTACAAAAAGGAGTTTTTACAAATGGCTAGATTATTGCTATTGTTTCTTTTTTTGTTGAATATTTTATTAGCAAAAGAGTGCAATCAGGTAGTTTTTGAGGAGCAAGAAAAGGGATTGGCACTTGAGATGGCGTTGTACGACAAGTCAATTCATATAGCAAGAGAAATGTATAAAAACAATAAATTAACCATCAGAAAAACGCATTATAAAAGCGATATGGAATTTTTAGAAAATAGACTTCACAATTTAAATCAGAGTAAAAAATATCTTTCAGAAGCTATGCAGACAAACTTCATAAATACTGAAAAATGGAGGTTTTTGGCGAGTGTTTGCAGTAAGGAATATTCTGAAAAAATAGAAAAAGAATTAATATATGCAAAAAATGCTAAAGAAGGCATGGAAAAAGTAGCTGAGCATATAAAAAAAATGATAGATACTACAGAATCAGTAATCAATATAGGTAAAAAAAAGTATAGCAATCAAAATTAAAATCTCAAAGAGAGTGGTATTGAGAACGAGTTTCTATACGATATAGTGTTGATAGATTTGGAGCTAAACTTTTAATTTTTTTCATCTACAATTCTTTACATGTAAAGATAAAAATGAGATTAGTATATAAAGAGTAGCTTCACTGTTAAATGTATAATTGGTTCTAAAATGGTTTATTGAAGACCTGACCCCTTTCTTTCTTGCCATCCTTATTCATATTTGCAGAAAAAAGAAAAACAGGAAGTAAAAACAGTAGTAAAATCTTACACATAGACTTTCCAATCAGGTATCCTCTATATAGTAACAAAAAAATATTTTAAGTAAATTAAATTAACTAATTTTTTAAAAAGTATTAAAATATTTACTAAGTATATTCTTTACATGTAACTTTATAAGTGCTAAACTTTTATAAAATAGCTAAGGAGGATACTGTAACCATCCCTAAAAACTAGACCATTTAAAAGTTGATAATTTCTGATAAAATAATATCAGGAGTTATGATGAAAAAGAGTAAA
>JAFGUD010000306.1 GCA_016938685.1 Bacteroidales bacterium
CAGTTTAATGATTTAAGCGAAATTATTCCCATTGCAATGCTAAGCGGTAAAATTGAGGAAGTTATTGAACAATTGGAATTTCAAAATCAGGTAAAAAGTAATACCGAAACAAATGCGGAAATAAAGGGCAAGCTTGAAAACTTTATTGAACAACTTTTCAATAAACCGCCTGAACCAGAAGATGGTTCGATGTCATTCAAAAACAAAGTTTTTTATTCTGAAAAAGCACAAGTATTATTAAATGAGCTTTTTAATGTGACCGATGAATTAAACGAATTACAACTTGAACTTGACTTAAACAAAGCTGATACCGATTTAATTTATAAGGCTTCCCAACTTATTAAACAACAATCAAAAGAGTTATTTGAAACTACAATTTCTGATTTTAATTCCATTCAAATAACCTTAACAGAAGCCGAAAAGCAATTGAAAATACTGGATTCAGATTTAGAGGATGAAACAATTCTAGAAACAATTACAAAAAAAGATGAAGCTGAAAGAAAAAGAGATAAAATAATTGCTGAGAATGGTGCTCTTAAAGTTCAAAAAGAAAAGTTGGAAAGTGATAACAATAGGCTAAATCAACAATATACTTTACAGCTTCAAAAAAGTAGTGGAAACCAAATTATTAAAAGTAAAATTTCATCAGCAAAAAAATATATTGATTCTCTTCAAACATTTATTGACAATCAGAAACGAGGTAAAAAAGAAGCACTTGCAACTAAATTATTAGCGGAGCTTCAAAAACTGATGCATAAAATGCAAAATGGAAATTCAAGTTTTATAAAAGATTCAAGAATCGACATTTTGCCAGATGGCAAAGGTTTAAAAGTGTCAATACTTGATTCAGAGGGCAAAGAAATACCCAAAGAGACTTTTTCGACAGGTGAGAAACAGATTTACATATCATGTTTGATAAAGTCAATTTTAAGTGAATCAATACAAAACTTTCCAATTTTTATTGACACCCCACTTGGAAGACTTGACCATGAGCATATTGAAAATATTTTGAACAATTATTATCCTGACTTATCAAATCAGGTAATACTACTTGCAACAAATAATGAAGTCACTCCACGTCGTTATAATTTGATAGCTCAGAAAATCTCCAAGGCGTATCTAATTGTTAACGAAGACAATAAATCATTTTTCAAACCTGGTTATTTCCAAAGCTATGAGAATAAGAATTAGTAAACAGAATGACGAAATAATTGATAGATTAAAATCAATTTATAAATTTTCAACTGAAGGAGTTATCCCACGTTTAGCCTTTTCCCATAGCCTTCAATTAAATAAGCGGTTTGATTTATCAAAAGAAACTATACCAAGTTCAGACGGTAAAGATTTTAGAGATGACCGAGGCTTGTTTGGAACAATAATCGAAGGAAAATCCAATTATCCGATTTTTAAAGCAATCTTAGATAAACACTATGAATCTTTACTTTCAGAAGATGATTTTTCAAAATTGTTTAAGTTGCATTTGGAGCATGGCTTAAATGTAATATCGAATGACCTTAACAATAAGGATTTAACAAGTGGTTATCATATTGACTTTTTAATGAAGCTGGTAAAAAATGGGTTGTC
>JAFGUD010000307.1 GCA_016938685.1 Bacteroidales bacterium
AATCACTTACGGCGTTTTTTTTATTAGCGCAGTTGGTTAGCGTATCCCGAAAGCGTTCGGGATGGTCGAAGGTTCAAGTCCTTTCACACCGACCTAAACGCTGTAAGTTGTTTTATTTCAATCATTTACGGCGTTTTTTTTGCGTTTTTTTTCTGTTTTTCTTTATTCTTTACAAATATAAGTTTGTTCTTACTTTTAGGACTTTCTCTTTGTTCTATTTCAAAATTTCCAATTGATTTTATTAATGGTGTTAATTTTTCAAAGCCATAATTTCTTGAATCAAAATTAGGTCGTTTTTTTAACAATAAACCACCCACATCACCCAGAAAAGCCCAACCTTCTTCATCTGAAAGATCAGATATGGTTGAAGATATTAAATTAATTTCCTGACGGGTAATTTTGTCAAGACTTTCTTTTACTTTGCCTTTTTCAACAGAATCTTCTTTCTTTTCTGAATGGTTTCTAATTATTTCAATATATATAAATTTATCACATGCTACGATAAATGGACTTGGTGTCTTTTTTTCTCCTATTCCAATAACTTGCATTCCGGCTTCTCTTAATCGAGTAGCTAATCTAGTGAAATCGCTGTCGCTTGAAACTAAACAAAATCCACTAACCTTTTCAGAATAAAGAATATCCATTGCATCGATTATCATGGCTGAATCTGTTGCGTTTTTACCGGTAGTGTATCCGTATTGCTGTATAGGAGTAATTGCATTTTCAAGAAGAAGATTTTTCCACTTTGATAAATTCGGCTTTGTCCAGTCTCCGTATATTCTTTTAATCGTTGGATTTCCATATTTAGCTATTTCTTCCATCATTTCTTTTACATATCCCGAAGGTATGTTGTCTCCATCTATTAATACTGCCAAGTTTAAATTATTTTCCATTTTATTTCTTTATGTTTCTTGTGTAAGTTATTATTGTTTTGAATAAACGTCGGTTTTATGGCGTTTATTTTTTTTGGTATTTGTTATTATTCTGAGATTATTTCCCATTTATCCGGTTTTTCTTTTTATTGTCCTTCTAGTTTTCCGCTTGCATTAATTATTGTCATCGTGTTTGCGTCCACCAAAAAATTGAAATAAGTTAAAAAATTCATTCCGTTATCTTCACCAACTTTCACAAGATAAATATTTTTAATTATATCGTCTAAAATCGGAACTAGTGAAATGTGTCTTTGACCTTTTGATAAACTGTCGATTAGTTTTATTTGATCTCTAACAATTTTCTGTTCAGCAACTAAGTCCAATATTTTTTCAATTGTCGAATCTGTTGATTTTATTCTATTAATGCTATCAAGTTGAGTTTGGATGTTCGTCAAAAAATCAAAGTCGAAGCAATTTGCCAAATTTTGTTTTTGTGATAAAGTTTGATTCAAAACAATGTAATCATCTTCAATATTGTCAAGATTATTCTTATCTGAATTACAAGAAATAATAAAAATATTTTGCATATTAAGACAAATCAAGTAACTTTGGATAAAATTTAACAATATGGAACAAAACCTCTTAGATAATTTTCCAAAAACAA
>JAFGUD010000308.1 GCA_016938685.1 Bacteroidales bacterium
AAGAGTTGTTTTCTTGCCTACGCACCCAAGCCCACCCACCACCCAAAGAAATGTCGAATTTGTAATGATTTTTTATCTTGAAAAACGAGATGTTAAATACAATTAATTATCTTTGCACTTTCAAATGAATTGATAAATCATTTTATGAACAGGATTAAAGAAGTTTTGGATGAAAAAGGAATTAAGCAGAAATGGCTTGCTGAAAAATTGGGCAAAAGCTATAATATGGTTAATTCATACATTCAAAACAGACAACAACCAAGATTAGAAGTATTATTTGAAATAGCGGAAATCTTAAGCGTTGATGTAAAAGAACTTTTAAAAAGTAAAACCAATGTATAAAGAGGCTTTAATACCTGAAAATATTAGCTTAGTTGAAGAGCCTCAATTAGACCTTTTTAATCCAGATAAATTTTCGGAATCTGATTCAAATATGCTATTGAATATTGTTAATGAGTACTATACAAGTTTTGAGAAAACTAGTCCAATCAAAGTAATTAATAAAAGCCAATTCAATACACCTGTAAATTTTAAGCAAGCTAAGACAATACCTATTCATAGGTGGTACACATATAAAGAAGGATTTTCACCTCTTTTTGTAAATCAATTCATTAAAAGATACAAAACCGCAGATGAAAATATTGTTTTTGACCCTTTCGGTGGGATTGGTACGACAGCTGTTGAAGCTGCATTATTAGGTTTTACAGCATATTCTAATGATGTTAATCCTTTAAGTAATTTTATTGCTAATGTTAAGGCAGATATTTATAATAAACAGGATTTAGGTGATTTAGAAAAAGAAAAAGAAAGAATTACAAAATATTGTTTCTATCGAAAAAATAATCCTCCAGAAAATGAAACAGTAGGTAATTACTTTACAAAAACTACTCTTGATTCTGTTTTGAAAATACAAAGTTATATAGATACAATTCAAAATGAGAAAATTAGAAGTTTAATATTTATAGCTCTTTTAACTATTTTAGAATCGATTTCTACTCATCGTAAAGATGGGAACGGTGTTAAAATTAAGAAAAACTTCAAAGGTGATTTTAATGTAAATCAAATTGTAGGTCTATTAACTGCTCAAATTGAACTATTTATTTACGATATTAAGAATAAAACTATACAAACTAAACCAATCATAAGTTATCAAAGTTCATTTGAAAAATATTCTCTCCCTCAAAAAGCAGATATAGTAATTACTTCTCCACCATATGCAAATTGTTTTGACTACAGTAAAGTATACCTTGTTGAACTTTGGTTTGGTGGTTTTTTCAAAAACAAACAAGACCAGAAAAAATTTAGAGAAGCGTCTGTAATAAGTCACGTACATTATAAATGGGGTTTGCGTCATCAAGATTTTGGACATAGATTAGTCAACAATGAGATTTATGATTATTTGAACGATCTTAACCTCTGGGACAAGAAAATACCAATGATGTTAGTAGGGTATTTTAACGATATGGGAAAGGTGCTTTACGAACTCTCAGAGAATTTAAATCAAGGCGCAACGGTTGGTTTTGTGGTAGGGAACTCTGTTTATGGCGGTGTCCCGATAGCTACAGATATTTTATTGGCAGAAATTGCAATGAAATTAGGTTTTAAACTCTTAGGAATAGAGTCATACAGAACATTAACTCCATCATCTCAACAAATGCGAATTATCAGAGAGCAAGACAAAAAATTTCTAAGAGAAAGCTTAGTAATATTAAAATGGAAATAGAGACTTATAATAAAACCGGTGGATATAATCCATATGAATTGGGGTGGGATGAAACAATTTCATTTCCAAGCACTAGGAAATTGTCTGAATATGGAAATAGACTATACAACAGATATCCTGCAAGAAGTATCTTTTTAGTTCCTAGAGCAACTATAAATTCAAAAGTAAAGGATAAAAAAGAATTAAATGTTTTAGACCCATTTATGGGGTCAGGGACAACAGCAGTGGAGGCATCTTTGACTAATTCAGTTATTTATGGAGCCGAAATGGATCCTTTTGCAAGATTAATAGCAGAGGTAAGTTTATTTAGATTTTCCGAAAAAGAAGAAAAAGAACTGAATTCTATAATGAAGCGATTAAAATCAAACTGGGCTGATTATCCAATAAATGAGTTTTATTATCCCAATTTAAATAATATAGAATACTGGTTTGATTCAAATATTTTTGATGATTTGCTTCGACTAAAATCAATAATTTACGAAACTGTTTTAAATGAAAAATTTTTAAAATTCTTAAAAATTACTTTTGCAGATTGCATAAAACCATCTTCAAAAATGGAAAGACAATCAACAAAGCCTTATATTTCAAGTAAGTTTCCAAAGAAAATTAAACCCGTTTTTGAATCCTTTGAATATAGTTTTTACGCACATTTAAATGCCTTGAAACAATATAATTCTTTCAGCAAAAAATCATCTAATGAAATTAAATGGCTTGGGTTTGACGCAACAAATTTCAATTCAGTAAAAGAAATAATTGACATTGCAATCACATCCCCACCCTACTTAAATGCTTTTGATTATACTCAAATTATCAAAATTGAAAGTGCTTGGGTTGGTACCTTGGAAAATGAAGATATACTAAAATTAAGGTCGGTACAGGTTGGAAATGAAAAAAGAAGGGACAATGATATTGACTCATTTATTGTAACTCTTTTTAAGCCATTTTACGAGGCACTCATAAATCAAGGGGAAAAAGAAAACAAGAACTACACAAATATAGCAAAGACTTGCCTATCATACTTTAATGACATAAGAAGCAACTTAATGTGTGTAAAAGATGTATTAAAAAAAGGTGGTGAATACCATATGATTATTGGCGATAACACCATAAAAAAAGTTGAAATACCTACACACAAACTAATTGCCGATATAGCAAAAAAGAATGGTTTTGAGTGGTTTGGGTACTATAAATACGCAATAAAAGACCATAGGACTTCAATACCTAGAATGGACAATGGAGGAAAAATTAATTACGAATTTGTCATAATGCTTAGAAAATGATTTACAGCTATACAGACACACTTTTAGATAAATGGGTTGAATGGTCAGAGGGGTTTTTATCTCAAAAACTAAATTCAAATACTAATGACTTAAATACAATTCTAGGGACAAGTGGTGCGGATAATCCTTCACGGGCAACAGAGTTTTACAGAATCGGTTTGTTAAATTTCCCATTAACTAATTCAACGCAAGCATACGATAGTTTAAGAAATTCGGAATCTGTTCAAAGCAATTTAGGATATATTTCTTATTTAATTGCAAAAGCAAAAGCATCTGACCCAAACAATCCAATAATTAATAATGGTTTTAATGCGCTCAGTGCTATTTTTCTTATTCAACAGTATGAAGAATATAATTCGCAAAAAATATCATTGGCAAGCATTTTATTATACTTGATTGAAAAATTTCCTATTCCTAATGGTTTTGATGAACGAACTTATTTGAGATACCTAACGGCAGGAATGTTTTGTGAATTAAACACAGACAAAGATAATTTCATTACACAAATCGTAAACAATCAAACACCTACAATTAGAATAATTGAAAGACCAAATAATATTAAATCTACTTTTAATACATCAACCGACATTGCAACAGCAATAAATAATAGATTGTCATTAACAGGCATTGTTTATGAAAAAGGCTCTATTTTCTTTATTGGAAATCCAAGAGATGCAAATCCAAGAGGTTTGTTTTACTTGTCATATAGCAATTTCCGTAATTTCTTAAATGATTTCTATGAAATTGAATTTAATAATTTACAAAACAACCCTTTTGAAGCAATTTTTGAAACAACACAAAACCAAAATAAAATCGCTGATATAAAATCTATTATCAGCACGAACAATAAATCTCAAAATTTAAGAGAACTTATGAGAACACTTGAAGAAGGAAGCCTTGATGCAATAAAAATACTTGGTTGGTCCAATGTGGCAACCGTAAATAAAGACATAAAAAATGTAATTTTTTACGGTTCCCCAGGAACAGGAAAAAGTTATACCGTTGAAACAAACACAATCGGACAAAATAAAACAAGAATTACTTTCCATCCCGAAACGGATTATCATTCATTTGTTGGTAGTTACAAACCCGTTATGGATGGTGTAAATATCAAATATGAATTTGTACCACAAGCGTTCACAAAAGCATATTGCCAAGCGTGGTTAAATCCTGACAAACCACATTACTTGATTATTGAAGAAA
Organism: Bacteroidales bacterium; assembly: GCA_016938685.1. Taxonomy (GTDB): domain Bacteria; phylum Bacteroidota; class Bacteroidia; order Bacteroidales; family JAFGUD01; genus JAFGUD01. The sequence goes on from JAFGUD010000308.1 coordinate 4,207, forward strand.
TTAATCGTGGCAATTGTGCTCAAATTTTTGGAGACCTTTTTCAATGTTTGGATAGAGACGAAACAGGTAAATCAAAATATGAAATTGATTGCGACAAAGATTTGGCAGACTATTTGAAAAAGTCCTTCGCAGGAAAAGGTATAGTTGATGACAAAATCATCTTACCAAGTAATTTATACATCTTTGCAACAATGAACACCTCAGACCAATCACTTTTTCCTATGGATAGTGCTTTTAAAAGACGTTGGGATTGGGTATTTGTTCCAATTGACTACGATGACGCAAAACAAATAACCATTGAAGTTGATGCAACTACAAAGTATAATTGGAGTAACTTCATTAAAAACATAAATCCAAAAATTAAAGAACTAACTGGAAGCGAAGACAAACAACTAGGAAATCGTTTTGTAAACCCTAACGACAAAAAAATAAATCTTGACCAATTCAAGTCAAAAGTATTGTTTTACTTATGGTCAGAGATTTACAAAGACGAATTTGGCACACAAAATTCTATTTTTAAATATGAAGAAAATGGAGAGACAACAGATTTTCTGTTTGGTGAATTATACAATGATAATTCAACCGAGTTAGTAAAAGCATTTTTGAAATTCAACGGAATAGAAAAGGAATTATGATTGTCCTATTTGAAGAATATCAATATAATACAGAAAGACTGAAAAAAGTTTTATCTGAAAGATATTTCTTCCCCATAAATTCTAGTAAATCCAAAATTAATTACGTTGGTTACTATTTCAATCCTACGATAAATGAGGCTGTAGTTATTTTACCAAAAGTTTTTATTAATGAAAAAAGCTTAGCTTTTGACGAATTTGACCCTGAAACTTTGATATATCAAACAATTGAAATCAAAGAAAAATTATCCAAAACGGGCAAAGACAAAATTGTTTTTGAAATTTCAACTTGGCTTTTCAGGGCAATTCAACAATTCAACAAACGACATTATTACAATTCAATCTCTGAAAATCAGTTTTTGAATCAAATTGTAACGAACTTAGAAGAAAAGTCAAATACAGAACTTGATATCATTTTAAGTTTATTGAAGTTTTATAAAGAAAATCAATCGTTTTTCACTTTCATTTCCAAATCTGCACATTCTCAAAAAAACAAAATAAATTGGAACAAAACAATTAATAAGAAACAGCCAATTGTTCATGACAACACTCCTATTTACTTTGATTTAGCAACAACGAGTAAGAAAGTAAATTATGAAGAAGAACTTTTTGTTCTTTTCTATTCAACGTTGAATTTCATTAAAAGCAAATATGCTTTTGATTTTTCCCCGCCACAAAATTACGAGCTAATTATTGGGCACCATTATGAAAATGTTTTGCGTAAAGGTTGCAGATATTTAAAAAGCATCAAATATAAGTACTACTCAGATAAAATGATTAGTTTGTATAATTTACTCTATGCTTTTTTTGAAAGAAGTGAAAAAACACAATCCAAAAAACAAATTGAAGAAGTTCTATTAATAAAAGATTTCAATATTGTTTTTGAAGATATGATTGACGACTTAATTGGCGATAGTAAATTGTTGCCCGAATTAAAAAATCACGCAGATGGTAAGCAAGTTGACCATATTTATAAATACAAATCACTTTTAGTTGAAGATGAAATTTATTTTGTAGGTGATAGTAAATATTACAAACCACAAAATAGTGTAGGCAAATATTCCAAAGCAAAACAATTCACTTACGCTAAAAACGTAATTCAATACAACATTGACTTGTTTAATGATAATAAATTGGACAAGCAACTGAGGTATAGAGAAAATTTAACCGAAGGTTATAACATAACACCAAATTTCTTTATATCAGCTTTCGTAAATAAAGACTTTGACTTTTCAAAATCTTACTTAGATGAAACAGGAAAACCAATAATACAAACACATTTTGAAAATCGTTTATTTGACCGTGATACATTATTTGTTCAATCTTACAATATCAATTTTCTATTTGTACTATCCTCATATTTGACTAACAATTCAACATTAAAAGCAAATTTCAAGAAGGACACACAGAAAAAGTTCCGTGAAAAGTTAGTTTCATTCATCAATGACAAATATCATTTTTATATTCTTGAACCAAATGACAATACATTTATTGATAAACATTTTAAACTCTTGAATGGTAAAGTTTACAAGCCATCACACTTTACAGAAGAGGTAATTTTAGCACTTGAAAAACCAGACCAAACAGACATAATTTCAAAAATTCAAAGTGACATAAGGACGAAAAAAGAATATAATTTAACATGACTTGTCCTGATATAGGTTTACACAAATAGTGTAAATTTAACACCGCACAAAAATGAAAATGGACAAGAAAAAAGAAAACATCA
>JAFGUD010000309.1 GCA_016938685.1 Bacteroidales bacterium
ATATAAGACTGAAATTCAGTCTAAAAAACAATCTCCCTCTTTTATCAATTTCTACTGCATTTCTAAGGATGATGAACACATTTGACAAAACCAATAAAATCATAATAACCAGAATAAATATATTTCCAAGCGAAAACCAATTTTTCATGAAGGAGCTTAGCATAAAAATAATAACAGCAAAGATTAGCCATAAAATTTGAATGGAAACAATTTGTTTTGCCAATGGATTAAATTGCTTTTTGACAAACATTATAACAAGTGGAATAATAATGTTTACAGGTGGGATTATAGTAAAAGGCAATGAAGATAGGTTGATAATCTTTATTAAGGTGGAGTTAATCTCAATTTTGGTTTCTTCTTTTTTAAGCAATTCATTTTCTTTTATTCCTAAAGTTTTCGCTAATAATTTAAGTGTTTGTCCTTTGGGTTCATTCCCCGATTCAATACGTTGTATGGTTCTTATGGAAATCCCTGATTTTTCAGAAAGTTCTTCCTGTGTCAAATTAAGTTTTTCTCTGTTTTTTTTCAGTTTTGACATTCGAAGTGTTTTTGTAAATGTTGCCTAACGGTCGCTTGTAAGTTGTCGGGGCGCAGTTGGCGTACCACCGAACCCCGCCCTGCAATATGTACTGTGTTATGGCGTCGTAGTTTAATTTTGGTCTAGTTTTTTTTATTACTTAATTAATTGTCAATCCAAGTTTTTTCCCTAATCCTTCTTCGAAAATTTTAAACAATGTCGAGATTTGAATGTCGATTTTTCCATTCTCAAGTCGGGAAATATAACTTTTCTTAGTCCCCGTTTTTTTTGCAAGTTCTTCCTGTGAGAGATGAGCTTTTTTTCTTTCTTCTTTTATCATTTCTCCAACAATAAAAGCTTTTGCCTTTACCTCAAATTCGTCACGTTTTTCTGTTCCCAGATTTCCGTATTTAATGTCAAGTAGTTCATCAAAATTCGTCACGTCTTTTATTGTTTTCATTTTCTTTCTCCTTCTCTTTTTTATTTTTAAAATAATCCTCTTTAATTTTTAGTGCTTTTTCAATTTCTCTTATCGGAGTTTTTTGACTTTTCTTTTGAAATCCGTTGAATAAAACAACAATCCGACCAGAGTCAAAACAGCAAAATATCCGATAAATGTCAGAACTGGTTTTTATTCTTATTTCATAAAGTCCGTCTGTACTTTCAATATGTTTAAGAAATTTCTGAGGTATCAAATCCACAGTTTTTATCAATTTAAACACATATTCTATTTTCTCCTGAACGGAAGAGTCAAGCGAGATATAGAAGTCAATAAAATAGTTTTTATAAAATCTTATTTCTCGTGTCATTTTGCAAAGTTAACAAGTTTGTAAACATTCTGGTTGTGAAATCATAAGATTATTGGCTGTTTTTTCTTCTTCTCACTATTTGCACCATAACGGTCACTTGTATGTGGTCGGGCGGTCCCGATGCAATCGGGAGTGTCAGACCCGCAGGAAAGTGGGCGCAAGGTATGACTTGTCACCCCGATAGCTATCGGGGCGCTAAGACCCCCGCCTGTCATATACAATTAGCTTTTGTTATCCATTTATCTCAATTGTATTTTTCACAATATTTAGGGTCAATTTACCTACTTGTTCAACTGTCGAAAGGTTTACCTGTTCAGGAATATCTTTTTTACTGTGGTATTCATTTCCTCCGGTAAAAATACATGTCGATACAATTCCTGCTTGTGTAAAA
>JAFGUD010000310.1 GCA_016938685.1 Bacteroidales bacterium
AGCAACATAGGCAGCATAACTAGTGCGACCTGTACTAATTTGTTTTTTTTCATAGGTTTAAATTTTTATTTATTAATAAGGAAATGAATTAAAGGTATCTTCCTCTCTGTCTGGCTGATTAAAGACTTTGTTTAACCAGACTGACATAATGAATTTTCTTTCTTCCGCATATTTGATTAGATTTAATTATACATTCAACTTATGAAGTAATTGAATAAAATTTTGTTCTGTGCTGAAGATTTCCTTGGCAGCCAAATACAGGTAATATTTGACTGATCTGAATTTCTTTAATAAAAAGGAAAAAAACACTACTCAAAATTACTTTGAGTCTAATTCCTGTTAAAAATAGAATGGTGAAAAACCAATGTAAGAAAATTGGGGATGGATTGTTTTTTGGGTTAACAGTTTTACAAATTAGGTTCTGCTTTTCTAAAACTAGAGAAAACGAATAGTTTTCACTGTGATTACCCACACAAAAAAACGGGTAATTAGAAAACAGAAAAGTGAGTTTCATTTATCTAAGTTTAAGTTCAGTTATTATATAGTGTCAAATTTACAATTAAACCTTAGATGTGTTTTCTAATTTTAGATATTGGATTTTAAAAATTGGATAAATTACACTGAATGTAACTGATCCTATTTTATTGAATATTGATATCCAATGCTGTTACACTACTGAAAAACTACTTCAAAATATATAAAGCTTCAAATTCTTTTTCGAAATTACACTTCATACACGGGTATATCTGCGGCATTGTTTTGGAGTAGGGTAAACGCGAAATTTGATGGCAAACAACACAAAACTGTGCCGGAATTTTTATGGCCTTGCTTCTCCACTTTCTAATCATTTACCTTGTATTTTTTCAATTTCAACTTCGAACTGCAACACCATTGTATTTTCAGGGATAGTTAATCTTCAAAGAATCAACCAGAATGACTGCATAAATAAAAAGCGCCGCCTTTTCGCGACGCTTTTACTCGACTAACTAAACAAGTACTACCCAACAATCTGATTCTAAAGACCTAATAATGATAAATTACTTATGCATCATATTATCTTATTGGATAGAAAAATTGATATAAGATGTAAAAAAACATTCAATTACTATTTTGTTCAAAGAACACATCTGGATCAAGTAGCATACCCGACAGCTTAATCAAATTGACTATTCTGCCAGCTTAATCTTGCGGAATCAATACCTTCAAAAATTTACAATGAAAAGACGTTCCATTTTCCTTATGCAAAGAATAGAGGGAAAGATGCC
>JAFGUD010000311.1 GCA_016938685.1 Bacteroidales bacterium
GCCTCTAATTTAAATATTTATATCCAAACTGCAAATTTTTTTTAGTGTAATGTAAAACTTTTTTAACTTCGTAAAGTAGAAATAAAATGAAAGTATTAATTATTTTTAATCGTGAACCATACGACAATACAGATGTAACTTGGAATGGTTTACGACTTGCCGAAACTCTTCGGAAAAACGGACAAGAAGTTAGAATATTTCTGATGAATGACTCTGTTGATATGGCGAGAGATGTTTGTAAAGCACCGGAAGGTTACGACCAAGATTTATCGCAAATGCTAAAAGATTTAATATCAAAAGATGTAAAAGTTAGAGTTTGCGGAACTTGTATGGCACGTTGTGGAATTTATAAAAATCACCCATATTTTGAAGGTGCTAATAAATCAACAATGGGAGAATTGGCTGATTGGGTAACAGATAGCGATAAGGTTTTAACATTTTAAAATGGAAATAAATCCTTTTGAAATATATCCGGACGAATACGAAAATTGGTTTATAGATAACAAAATCATTTTTCAATCAGAACTACTTGCTTTGAAACAGGTAGTTCCCATTGAAAAGAAAGGTGTAGAAATTGGTATTGGTAGTGGAATTTTTGCAGAAAAATTGGACATAAAATTTGGTATTGACCCTTCGGAAATGATGTTGGAATACGCCAAAAATAGAAATCTAATTGTTGAAAAAGGGTTTGCCGAAAAATTGCCCTACACTGATAAAACTTTTGATTTTGCAGTTTTTATAACTTCAATTTGTTTTATTAAAAATCCACATGAAGCATTAAAAGAAGCATATAGGATTTTAAAAGACAATGGAATAATAATAATTGCATTCATTGATAAGAATAGTTCAATTGGCAAAACACTTGAAAAACAGAAACAAGAAAGCAAATTCTATAAAAATGCAAATTTCTATTCAGTGAAAGAAATGATTTCATTAATTGAACAAAATGATTTTGAAATAATGACAATTTGTCAAACATTGATAGATATGAATTTACCTATTCCTGAAAATCCAAAAAACGGATATGGAGAAGGTGGTTTCGTTGTGATAAAAGGAATTAAAAAATAAAAAAAAATGCTGGTAACATGGTATATACGATAATTGCGGGCTTCGGTGCAAATTTGAAACATTTTGCAAGAAATCTACATTTTGCATAATTTGAACATTTGTGCCTTGAAATCCCGCAACTACGCATATACCTATTCGTGTACGCCGAGAGAAATCGCAGTTTTCTATAAAATTAGAACAATATTATGACCTGATAGGGGAGACACGAGCGAAAAGTGACCTCTCATAATAATCACATAAAGGAGTTTTAACGGATTAGAAAATGAAACGATTTCGTAAGCCGAAAGTTTTGGGATTTACTATACAGAACACAAATAGTAATGAAATTAACTTTGAAATCTATCCCGTAAAATCGGGAATGTTTAAAGTCTGCCGACAGGACATTAGTAAACTACGGGTGCAA
>JAFGUD010000044.1 GCA_016938685.1 Bacteroidales bacterium
GAAGGATCAATCACGCCTCTAAACGTGTCGCATGCTTTCCATACCGTTTGGTTAATTTCTTTTTGAGTTATTTTATTGTTCATATCATGTTGTTTTGCAAATCATTAAATATTGTTTGAAATTTTTTCTCTTTTTGTTCTATTAATTCTTTTGATAACTGAATATCACGTTGATGCAATTTTTTGAGCTCCACAATTTTGTTTTGCAAAGCCAATTCGGGCAAATCAATTTTAATTGCTTCAAGTTCAGACTTTCTAATTGACGTGATTGAGCTTCCCGCTCCCAATTGTTGAAAATAGGTCTGATACTTAGAGGTATTGAATAAGGTAGTCAAAAACTCAGGATTAACCATTTCTTTATTTGGTCTGATTACGAAAAAAATTGAAGACGCAATAGCATCGCCAATTTCTGAGGTGTAAGTCCATGCAAAATTCCTAAAACCTTTGCCTACAAACAAAATATCACCATCGATAAGCAGATGAGATAATTTCTTTTCATTCCTCATTAAAAACGTATCAATTTCGTTAGATAGTTGCCCCAAATCATCGAAATGCTTTGCCTGAAGATACTTCACATCACCTTCCGTATCCGGTTTGGCATAAAATCCGAATTGTATTTCTGATATATCCGATAATAATACTTTCATTAATATTGTAGCTTGTTACAAATTTCTGCAAAGATAATCTAAAAATATCAAAAGTCAAGACATTTTATTTTGTAGATATTTTCAAATTACAAAACATAGAGAATTAACAGCTATTGAATTAAACTTACAATTATCAGGAGCTAGACTTAACTCGAATTATTTTAATTAAGAAAAGTTTGATGTTTTACTTTTTAGGCGCCGCAGTACTAATCTTACAACATATTAATAATCAGTTGAAAGATAAAATCTAAAAAATCTCTCACAAATATAGTTTTACTTGTTTTCTTATTAATTTTATCCAATCTTTTAGGGGGCTGTTACAATAGTTCAAAATTAAAGATTATTTTAATTGGTTTTCTTTTTTTTTATGGCCACATGAATACGTGCGGCAGCTTTGAGAGTATAAAACCATTTCCTTTAACTATAAATTAATACATAAACCCAATCAACCACAGCGGGATAGTATTTCCAACGCCAAACTCTATATTGTCGGTTATAATGTATGCGTTTTCTAGTTCTTCAATTTGTTTCGCCGTTTTATTTTTGCCGCCAACTTCAAAAATATACTTTTCATCAACTAAAAAATCGCCTTTTTCCGGATAGGTAATATTATGTTTTTCTGCAAGTTGATTCAAAATGAATGTCTCTCTTACGCTTCCGATATTGGGCTGGGAATTGCTCAAAGCGTAC
>JAFGUD010000045.1 GCA_016938685.1 Bacteroidales bacterium
CGTTCTGCTAATTCTATTTCATATTTTTACAACCAAACTAAAACAGATGGAGGTAAGGACTTTCTATATCAGTTGATGAGAAATCCAATTACGGATATAATTGAATTAAAACAACGATCCGAGTTAATACAATTTATACAGGAAACAGGTTTTGAGTTAAAAATAAATTCAAGCCAATTTGAATTTATTGAACTTTACCAAAGATTAAATATCGCTCCTTTAAGAAACAATTTTGTTGATGCCTTTTTACAAAATCTTTCGTATCGAATTAATCCAACTAATACTTATTATATCATAGAGTCTGGCGTTCAGCAATTGGTATATCTATTTGTCCAGCTAAAAGAAACATTTGAAACAATAGATGATGCTAAAATTCCAGCAAAACTGGCTTTATTTAAGGAGCATATTACTGATTTAATTGAAAAGGCAGACTTCAAATTTTTATATACCAAAAGACTGAAAATTACGTATTCAAAATTAAACAAACTGGATAATTTATTTCGGAAAAAATATAAAAACCAATTAAAGGAAATTATTGAAATAGTATTCAACCTGGATGCATTCACCTCAATTGCAACGGTTTCGAAACAAAAAAACCTTGTATTACCCGAATATATCGAATCAACTTCACCAAATCTCGTTATCGAAGAATTCTACCATCCGCTATTAGAAAATGCAGTTCCATATTCTATTAAAATTGACAAATCGACGAACTTATGTTTTCTGACTGGTCCTAACATGGCAGGCAAATCAACATTCTTAAAATCAGTCGGTTTGTCAATTTATTTAGCACATATTGGCTTTCCGGTTCCGGCAAAAAAAATGGCGACAACCATTTATAATGGAATCGTTACAACCATTAACCTATCGGATGATATGAATCTTGGGTACAGCCATTTTTACAGCGAGGTTAAACGAATTAAAGAAACAATATTGAAAATCAGGGAGAAAAAAAACCTCTTTGTAATTTTCGATGAATTATTTAGAGGAACAAATGTAAAGGATGCGTTTGACGGTTCCCTTTTGATAACAAAGTCGTTTGCAAATATTCCGGGAAGTACTTTTTTTATTTCAACTCACATTACTGAAGTTGCTGATAAACTGAAAAATACCCCAAGCATTCAATTTAAATTCTTTGATTCTAAATTAGTAAACAACACCCCCACGTATGAATATAAATTAGCAAATGGAATATCTCATGAACGGTTGGGAATGTACATACTGAAAAATGAGAAAATAATTGAGATACTGGATTCTATAACGAATTAAAATCCATACTTTTTCATTATACCATCAAGCTCACGCCATTTTTTACCTTTACTAAAGTTTGCAGCAAAACCAGGTGTTCGATTTTCGATTAAAACCTGATACATTCCAAGTCTTTTTATTCGTTTTTTAAGTATTGCATATTTTTTATTCTCTTCGGCAACCATACCTGCGTATAATACTGTTAACCATATATCAACAATAATCTCATCTTCGCCGTAATCCTTTGAAATCTGTGTAATTCTATTTAATACTTGTTCATTAATTTTCGAATCGGTAGCAGAATAGATACGTAGAAAATCATCATAGAGCTTTTTGCTTGTATATTTCTTTGCTAACCCCTGTAATTCGGCAAAATACTGTACATCTCTTGGAGCAGTTCTATTTTCACCATTTCGCTTCAAATAAACACACCATTCATCAAATAAGCCGGAATCAAACTCTATAATACTTCCATCAGAAATTGTTTTTATTTGTGTAGCCATAACTATTATATATTAGTGCTCCCAAAATCACACTCACGTATTATTGCTTTTTTGATATTATATAACTCGTACAATTTTCAAACAATATTATTTTACCGCATCTAAAATAATATTTTCCAAACAAAATATTTAGAACTTACGCAAAAATATTTTTGAAAAGATTTTGTGTGAAATTTTTTATTTAGACGTTTAACCGTAAAGAAGTACTACTATCTTCACGCCACTTTTATTGTTCTCGAAAGATTTCAGAATGGCTGTTGTCTATTAGAATTTTGAAATGGTGGTATGATGGCGAGATAGGTGTTCGACTGCAAAGATGCTAAAACGCAAAATTACTGTAGGATATTAGTTACTAAATATTTCGTGTTAAACAGTTTAGAACCCCGTTATCCGTTTAATTCCGATAGCCCCAACGGGGCGTAAGCAATAGCACCGGGTGAATAACCAACCACCAACACCCGGCCAACCGGTATTATTGAAAATTGCAGCATGGCAACCATGGCCGGAATAAAAGCCCCTACAACCAAAGGGAAAAACAAATATAAATCACCGCAAAGGTGTTATGTTTGAAAAATGAAAAAGCATAAGCTAAAATTCTTAATTTAGTTAGCGACAAAACTAATTACAAATTAA
>JAFGUD010000312.1 GCA_016938685.1 Bacteroidales bacterium
GAACTCGGGTCACAGCCGTTCTCTGAAAATGGTTGCGTTGAGACGCTAGATTCATGTCCATTCGTCATGGATTGATTCACCTCTTTTTCAGATTATAAAATCTTTTTTTCTTGAGAGGGCTGCATACTTGGCCTCTATACTATTGGGGCGTATGTATTATTTTATGTTTTATTTGACTTAAAAAGATTTTGTTGTAAAATAATGTTAAATTATTTTTTTCCTCGATAGAAGTCTTGTTAAGTAGAATGTTGAGCCGAATAATAGTATTCCTGGGAGTAGTGCTAATCCTAAGCTTGGTATTAGTAGGCTTGTTCCTATTGTTCCGACGGTTCCTGCGCCAATTGATTCTAATATTTGCATTGCTTTTGGAATATTTTTTTCTATGTCTTTTTGTAATGCATCTAATTGCATTATCATTTTTCCTTTTTTTAGGATTCTAATTTTTTTGTCTTCTTCGGATAGGATTATTACTAGGTTGTCTTTTTTTGCTGCGCTTATTGCTGCGCTGTGTCGTGTGCCATAATTTTTGAATATTTTTGTGCTTTTTACTCTTACTCCATATGCTGTCATGAATCCTTCTTTGTTAATTATTACAGCGCCATCCATTAGTGCTAAAGATTCTAAAAGTTTGGGATTTTTTGTTATGTCGAAACTTGGAACCGATTGATCTACTAGTGGTTTGTATTCTATGTCTCCAACTACAAATAGAGCTCCTTCTCCTCTTTTGGCAATTCTAAGGCAAACTTGAATTATTGTTTCTTCGATTTTTTTTAGTTCCATGTATTTATGTTATTGTTTTTGATATTTAAATTTTATTGGAAATATGTTGATTTGAATAGTGATGCTTAAATAGTCGGGTGTTTTTTTATCCGTATGGAGAATGAAGATAAATGTCCAGATTGTAATGGTACTGGTGTTGTGAGGGATGCTAATGGAGTTCATACTTGTTTTAAGTGTTTGGTTGCTGGAAGATTGAATCAACATTCTGAAAATATACGAGATTCTAAGATTAAGTTGTAGTTTTATTCGATAAGTATAAAAAATAAGAATTCTGAATTATTTTAGATTTGATTTGTAAAGCTCTGTAGTCTAGTGGTCAAGGATACGGGACTCTGACTCCCGTGACCCCGGTTCGAATCCGGGCAGAGCTATTTTTTATTCTAGCCGGATTCTCACCTGCGGTTCGAAGAGAAGCCTGATTTTTTTTAAAATCAGTCTTGCCTATA
>JAFGUD010000313.1 GCA_016938685.1 Bacteroidales bacterium
CCGGAGCGAGATGTAAGCTGATTTAATGATTTTGCGGTAATAATAAGCAATTCGTTGTTGTTGTCAATTTCGGCTTCTCCAATTTTAAAAAGGTCGGTAAAATTGTCTGACATGCTGTCAGACAAGTCAATTTCTTCTATTTGAGGCTTAAAAGTATATAACTTAGTTCTAAAAAAAATTGTAAGATTTTGAATCGAAAAATTGTCAATTATTTCCATAATTAAGGTTTTATTAAATGTCTGACAGTTGTCAGACATCTGTTCTACAACGAATTAAATGTCTGACAGTTGTCAGACATCTGTTTTTCGACGAATTAAATGTCTGACAGTTGTCAGTCATTTAAAACTTAATCTAACTTAAGTACAGAGACAAAGGCTTTTTGCGGAACATTTACGCGTCCGATAGTTTTCATTTTCTTCTTTCCTTTTTTCTGTTTTTCGAGGAGTTTACGTTTTCGAGAAATATCACCACCATAACATTTTGAGGTAACATCTTTTCTGAACGCTTTGATAGTAGCGCGAGCAATAATTTTGGCACCAATAGCAGCCTGAATAGGAATATCAAACTGATGACGAGGAATAAGCTCGCTTAATTTTTCGGTCATTCTTTTGCCTAAACTATAGGCAAAATCTTCGTGAATTAAAGAAGACAAAGCGTCAACTTTTTCACCGTTTAGCAAAATATCAAGTTTCACTAACTTTGAACGCTGATATCCGGCTTTTTGATAATCAAACGAAGCATATCCTTTTGATACACTTTTCAATTTATCATAAAAGTCAAAAACAATTTCAGCCAAAGGCATTTCAAATATAAGTTCAACTCTATTACCTACCAAATGATGTTGTTTTTTAAGAATCCCTCTTTTATCAAGACAAAGCTTCATTATTCCACCAAGAAATTCAGCCTGAGTAATAATTTGAGCTTCAATAATTGGTTCTTCAATATATTCTATAAATTTCACATCAGGCAATTCTGCGGGATTATGTATTTCAAGAGGTTCGTTTTTCTTTTCGTAAACAATATAATTAACATTTGGAACAGTAGTAATTACATTCATATCAAACTCACGATCAAGTCGTTCCTGAACAATTTCCATGTGCAAAAGTCCAAGAAATCCGCATCTAAAACCAAATCCCAATGCTAATGACGACTCTTGCTGAAAAGTAAGAGCAGCATCATTTAATTGTAATTTTTCAAGCGCAGTTCTAAGTTCTTCAAATTCGTCAGTTTCAATAGGATAAACACCGGCATAAACCATTGGTTTTGCTTCTTCAAAACCTTCAATTATTTCCAAAGTAGGATTTTTCACAGAAGTGATAGTGTCCCCTACTCTAACTTCACGTGCTGTTTTTATTCCTGAAATAATATATCCAACCTCTCCGGCAGTCAATTCAGCCGCAGGAGAATATTCCATTTTGAGATGACCAATTTCAATAGCTTCGTATTCCTGATTGGTATTAAAAAATTTAACTTCCTGTCCTTTTTTAATTGACCCTTGAAAAATCCTAAAATATGCAATAACACCCCGATATTGATTAAAAACCGAATCAAAAATAAGAGCCTGCAAAGGGGCATCGTTTTCTTCTTTTGGAGGAGGAATAAGTTTAATAATAGCTCTAAGAGTTTCTTCAATTCCATCGCCTGTTTTTGCACTAACTTCAAGAATATCTTCTCTGGCACATCCTAAAAAATCCACAATTTGATCTTTTACTTCATCAGGACGAGCAGCAGGAAGGTCAATTTTATTAAGAATAGGAATTATTTCTAAATCGTGTTCAAGTGCCATATAAAGGTTAGAAATAGTCTGAGCCTGAATTCCCTGTGCCGCATCAACTACTAACAAAGCACCTTCGGAAGAAGCAATAGCACGAGAAACTTCATAAGAAAAATCAACGTGTCCTGGTGTGTCAATCAAATTCAGAATATATTTTTTACCATCAAGTTCATAATCCATTCTAATAGCATGACTTTTGATAGTGATACCTCTTTCACGCTCCAAATCCATATCATCTAAAACCTGATCATTTCCACCTTTTAAAGTTGTTCCGGTTGTTTCTAATAATCTATCCGCCAAAGTACTTTTTCCGTGATCGATATGAGCAATTATGCAAAAATTTCTGATGTTCTTCATATAATAGTTAAAAGTTGAAAGTTAAAAATTTAAGAAAACGCATACAACGTTTGTACAAAGTTAAAAATTTATTCCGGTGATTATGTTTTGTTTTTTCATTTTAATAGACATGAGTTTATCCATGAACTTTTAAACGACAACTATTTTAATTCCACTAGTTTAAAAAAGTTAACGGTTTGCAAAAATACACAAAAAATTTAGGTTAGAATTCTAAACAATTAACAAAATATCCGCACTGACTATAATCAACTGAAAATCAAACAACTAGAATAAACAGTTCTTTTTTGTAACACACACTTGTCATTTTGTAAACACAAACTTAAACACGCATTTGACAAAAATTCTTGCAAATTTTCCATTTTGTAAACTCTAATTTACATTATAGTTTTTTAATCATACTTTTTGAATAGGCAAAAAATCGAATAAAAAAGAAAAGAGGTATCGTTCAAAACAATAAAAAAACATAACAAACAAAACAGCATTAACTTGAAAAAAACTTCAACAATTTGAATTATGCAAAGTTTATGCCGTAATCAAAAACAGATATTTAACTAGCTGTAAAATTTTTACAAAAACAAAAAACAAGGGATTGACAAATTACAAAAGGAAAAGAATCTATTTTTTTAATAGAAATAAAAAATATTTTGCAAAAACAATAAATTTGAAAAAAACAACCAATTATTCTATTGCAGGTTTCGAATTCGACTTTTTTAACCGATTCAAATTCTTAATCAATATTATTTTCAAAAAAATTAAAGGAAAGTTTTATTTTCGCAAAAAATTAAAAAATGAAGCAGATGTCAGAAAATTTTAAAAAATTCTTAAAACAAGGATCTATAGTGTCAGCAATATTATTGGCTTTTGTCGTTGTTAGTCAATTTTTAATTCCAAAATTTTATTTACCGGCACATTACATTACAGTTGCTTTAGGTTGGTTGGTTACAATAGGTGTTTTTGTATTAGCGCAAAATTCAATCAAAAATAAAGCACCGGGAGCATTTGTAAATATTTTCATGGCAGCTTCGATTGCAAAAATGTTTTTATTTTTAGTTTACATAATTATTTATGTATTCACAATAAAAATAAACAACATTCAATTTTTAGTTTTTGTACTGATAAACTATTCAGTTTTTACAGTATTTGAAATTTATGTGCTTTTGAAACAACAGAAAAGCAAAACCGAATAATTATTTTCAGAAAATTTGTTTAGAAAAGAGTTATAGATTTGTTGACTTGTTTTTTTCAGCAATTGCGCTGTATTTTTTTATCCACCAAGCCCAAAGAAAAAATATTACAACATATACTATTATCTTGAACAAAAAATGATGATTAAAGTCCAATTGCTCACGGCAACAATTATCTGTAATTGCCAAGCCTAAAATTCTCATCACGTTTAAGAATATAAAAATCACAATTCCCATTGCTAGAAACCATATTTTATTTTTAAATTTACCGGGGAAAGCTAAAATAAAACCAACAAATAAACCTAAAGTATTTCGGCCAAGACAACCTCTGTCAACATGCACGCCGTAACTACCAACAATTTTTATTGTTTTTCCATAAACTTCAACAGTATAGCCAATTATATTTAAAAAGAATTTAGAAAAAATTATTTGAATTCGGGTAAGCCAATAAATTCCTTCTTCGTATAAATAATCTACAAACCAGACATTTCTGACAAGTTTATAAAAAACAAACCAAGCCGCAACTAATATTGCGGCATTGATTAAAAATTTTGAGACTAATTTAAGTTTTATTTTATCTGAAAACATCTGAAAAAATTATTGAACCAATTCTTCCTGTGCATTCAATATTTTATAATTATCATCAAAAACAAAAGCAACAATTCTGGAGTTTTTCGCATCCCAATCCGGTGAAAACGAATATGAATAATCCTTAGTTTCAGAAGAATTTAATGTAGCTCCCGTGGTAAAAACATCGTCACCCCAAACATCACTTACCGCATCTCTGAATACATTCAATTGAACATAATTTTCAATATCTCCTGAATCAGTTGCTTGTCTGGTAATTATGCTATCTTCAACAACAAAAACTACTAATTTGAGTGCACTTTGAAATTCGTCCAAAGATATTAATTTTATGGAAATTTCAAGATTATTGTTTGAAGAATTATAAGAATTTTGAATTTTTATACCTACAGTTGGAGTTTCGTCAATAACATCTGAAACGGCATCTGCCCAGGCAGTTTCGGAAATCAAACTATTTTTCTCATATTTATCAACCAAACCAATAGGAATAGCGTTTATTCCAAAATCGTCAATAATTTCAGTTCCATCATCTGTACGTAAATCTGTAACATAATCACCAATTGGATACGCCAAAGAAGTTCCATGGATTGCAACAGCAATTATTTTATTAGGATAAACACTTTGTATTTGATGCATTGTTTCGTGAGCTTCCGGGCAATTTGTACATCTGATTCCGGTAAAATCAACTAGTAAAACTTTTTTCACAACAGTTTGTGTATCAACATCATTACTAGAAACAGTATCTGCAATATAATAATTTCCGTCTGGCTCCAAAACATCACAAGAATAGAGAAAAGTAGCTATAAAAAATAATATTATTAAATTTTTCATTTTCATATATTTAAGAATTAAAAACTGCTTGTTAATGTAAACATAAACCCATTTGTTGCAGGCATTGATCTACAAACTCCGCCGATACAAACAACTCCGGCACGTTGTCTTCCGTAACTAAATTGCACTCGAGTAGCATTTATTTTGTAACCAAAAGCAAAATTGTAATAATGAGCCTGATATTCAGGTTTAGGATTTTCGTAGTTATATTGGTCTGTTGCCGAAAAAAACCAATGCGGAGAAATTGTGTATTCAGCACTAGCCATTGCCCAACTTCCCATATCCTGTTCTGATAAGAGTTCCTCAAGTTCAATTCGTAAAGCGTGTTTTTTCTTTAAACTAATTGTAAAATCGAGCACAAAAATATTTGCATAAACTGTTTTCATTTCCGGCTCACCTCTGAGTGTTGCAAAATCAAAAGTTAAGTTTTGATACAAAAAATTAAACTTAAATTTCTTCGAAACTTTTTTATTAATTTCAACTGTAATATCCTGATAATAAAGCTCATCACCCAAAGCAAAAAAATCAGAAGTATATCCATCTGTTCCCTTCTGAAACAAAGGAATGTCATCAGCAATTTGTTTGTGTTGAATACTATTCATTATCGAATAATTAAATCTAATGCCGGTTCCATACTTTCCGCCCAAAAAAGATTCTTTTTTAATTTTATAATTAATTTCAGTCGCCAATCCCATCTCGCCATTATTTTGGGAAGCGTAAGGATAAAAAGCAGAAAAAGCATAAATATGATTTCTTGTTAAATCAGGAATGTAGTTAATGTTCAAGTCGCTTAATGTTGCTGTTCTGTCTGAACGAAAACTGAAATTATCAATTCTCTTAGCAGTCAGAATAATACCAAATCCTTTTTTAGAAAAAGACAAGTTCATAAACAAAGCGTTACCGGGTTTGTAAATATATCCATTTTCAGCCAAAGGATCATTAAACTTGTAAGCATATTCAGTAGAAAAAGCAAAAGGATATCTGTTTATGTTCAATCTTCCTGACATTGATGTAACATTTTCAGGTATATCAAGAAGATAAGTCGTATCATTAAGAGTTAAGTACTGATTTTGTTCCTTTTGGTATTTGCTAACAAAACTATAACCAAGTAATACACGGGTTTTTTTGTCTTCTAAAACTTTAAAAACATCGTTAGGCGAAAATTCGAGATTTATGCCTCTAACCAAGCCACTGTAACTAACTTGAGAAATTCCGTCATCATTTTTCAAAAAAGAATACCTCTGACGACCGATAACACTTGTTAAATAAACGCCCTGAACAGGACTAAATTTAACACGTAACCCATCCATTGCGTTATCGTAACCAATATACTTATCTTCAAAAGATCGGAACACTAAGCCACTTCCAAACTGCTCATAAAAATTACCGACAGTAATGTCAAAATTATCAGTATTGTATTGAACAAAACGATAAGGAAATCCAAAACCATCATTTTTAGAATCATAACCTTGCAATGTGTTAAAATAACCTTCGTATCTAAGACCGGCAGAAAAATTATTATTTGAGTAAAGAATGTTTGCGTAAGAATTCAGCAAAAGTTTTTCAGGAGTATTTTGGGCTCCAATAAGAGTGTCCTCAGTATAAGTTTGTAAAGTTGTTTGAAAATTTCCTCTTACAGTTCCTTCATTTTGAGAAAAGCCATAAAAAGTCATAATCACTAACGTGAAAAAAAGAAGTAAAAATTGTTTCATAAGTTTTGGGATTATAATTTATTCTTTGTTTTCGGTTAATTCAAGAAGAATTTCGTAGTATTGTTCCTCATCTCCTTCTGTATAAGCTGTGTGTTCGTGAACGATATTTCCATCACCATCAATAACGAAAGTATGAGGAATATCAATAACTCCCATCGCTCTTTTAAAATCAGAATTAGGGTCTAAGAGAGTTACAAACGCCCATCCTTTTCCATTAACAAAAGGAGCAACATTATTCATGCTTCTGGCACCATCGGTTGCTACAATAAAAATTTTCACACCGGTTTCTTCTTGCCAATCTGCATAATTTTCATCTAAAGCCATAAGTTCTTTGATACAAGGTTTGCATGTAGTTGACCAGAAATCAAGAATAATTGGACTTCCATCGTTCTGAATATCGGCAGTATTAAAAACATTTCCTTCTAAATCTTTAATTTCCACACTAGGAATTTTTTTCAAAGTTTTTATGGTATCGCTTTGACCAAAAGAAAAAGAGAAGAAAAACAAACTAATAACAATTGTTAAAACAGTACGTTTCATAAGTTTAATTTTTTTGCGTTAATGTATTGATTATAAAACAAGAATTATCTTAAATTTATTTTAAGAACAAACTTTCTATTTTTGTTGCACAAATATGTTAAAAAATTTGATATGCGAACAATAATACAACGAGTAAATTCAGCATCTGTTGATGTAGAACACAAAATAATAGGAAATATTAACAAAGGATTGTTAGTTTTAATAGGATTCGAAGAAGAAGATAACGAACAAGATATCATATGGCTAGCTAACAAAATTATAAATCTCAGGATTTTTAATGATGCGGAAGGAAAAATGAATTTATCACTACAAGATATTGACGGCGAAATACTAATTGTTAGTCAATTTACTCTTCACGCAAGCACAAAAAAAGGAAATCGCCCATCATTTATAAAAGCTGCAAAGCCACAAATATCAATACCATTGTATGAAAAGTTTATAAAAGAAGTAGAAAAAACAGGACTAAAAAAAGTTGCAACAGGAGAATTTGGGGCAGAAATGAAAGTAAAATTAGAAAATGACGGTCCGGTTACAATCTCGATAGACACAAAAAACAAAGAATAAATTTGCA
This sequence comes from Bacteroidales bacterium, assembly GCA_016938685.1. GTDB lineage: Bacteria > Bacteroidota > Bacteroidia > Bacteroidales > JAFGUD01 > JAFGUD01. The sequence goes on from JAFGUD010000313.1 coordinate 7,555, forward strand.
TCTTTTACTCCTTAAAACAACATCAAAACTAAAAAGTCATTAAAAATCAAACACTTATTTTATTAAATCTTTAACAACAACATAAATAGCAAGAACAACAGATAAAATAGCCAAAATTATAGTAAACACAGGAAAATTCAGATTAAGTAATTTATCGAGCTTTATTCCTCCAAAAACACCTAAACCAATAATAGCAAGCATTTGAAAAGGCATATTCAAATACTTGCCAATTTTTCTGAGTTCATCAGGTTTTTTAACTTTCAACAGTAGGTTGAATTTCCGGTTGATTATTATTTTTGCCCATTTTACAAGTACCATTTAAAATAGCACCAGGTTCAATTGCAATTTTAGAAGTAGAAACATCTCCTTCAATATGAGAAGAAGATTGAAGCATAATAATATCTTCAACAAATATTTTTCCTGTTATTTTACCCGAAACAACAGCACTTTTGCAGTGTACTTCTCCGTTAATTTCACCGGATTCGCCCAAAACAAGTTTACTTTTTGTAATAAGTTTTCCGGTTAGTTTTCCGTCAAATTTAATATCGCTATCAGTAATCAGATCTCCAACAAATTCTGTTGAACTAGCAATCATATTAACTGAATTAGGATTAGGTAAAGGTTCTTTCTTAGACATCTATTCTTCAATTTTAAAATTTTCTAAAAATTTTGTTGTATATTCTCCCTTTATAAAATCAGGATCGTTCATAAGTTTTTTATGAAAAGGAATTGTAGTATGAATACCTTCGATGACAAACTCATCTAAAGCACGTTGCATTTTACTGATTGCTTCTTCTCTTGTTTGAGCAACCGTAATTAATTTAGCAATCATCGAATCGTAGTAAGGCTGAATTTTGTAACCTGCATAAGCATGAGTATCCACTCTAACGCCATGACCACCAGGAGAATGCCAAGTTGTAATCAATCCCGGCGAAGGTCTAAAATTATTAAAAACATCTTCTGCGTTAATTCTGCATTCAATAGAATGAGCATTCGGGAAATAATTTTTACCTGAAATGCTAACTCCGGCCGCAATTTTAATTTGTTCTTTTATTAAATCAAAGTCAATAACCTCTTCTGTGATAGGATGTTCAACCTGAATTCTGGTGTTCATTTCCATAAAGAAAAAATTACGATTTTTGTCTACCAAAAACTCAACTGTTCCAACCCCCTCATAGTTAATTGCTTGTGCTGCTTTTACAGCGGCATCTCCCATTTTTTGACGCAATTCATCAGTTATAAACGGCGAAGGAGTTTCTTCAACTAACTTTTGGTGTCTTCTTTGGATAGAACAATCACGTTCAGATAAATGACAAACTTTTCCGTATTGGTCACCTGCAATTTGAATTTCGATATGATGAGGTTCTTCTACAAATTTTTCGATATATAAGTCGCCGTTGCCAAAAGCAGACGCAGCTTCATTAGAAGCATTATTCCAGTTTTTCTCAAATTCTTCGGCAGCCCAAACAAGTCTCATTCCTTTTCCTCCTCCCCCGGCAGTTGCTTTTACCATAACAGGATAACCAATTCTTTGAGCTTCTTTTTTAGCTACTTCAATATCTTTAATAATTCCATCAGTCCCAGGCACAACAGGAACACCAGCTTCAATCATAGTTTTTCTTGCTGTTGCTTTGTCACCCATTTGGTCAATATGTTCCGGTTGAGGACCTATAAATTTAATACCGGCTTCGTTACAAATTTTAGCAAATCTAGAATTTTCTGCTAGAAATCCATATCCGGGATGAATAGCGTCAGCATTAGTAACTTCGGCAGCAGCAATTATCTGATGAACATTTAAATAAGATTTGTTGCTTTCAGGAGGACCAATACAAACAGCTTCGTCAGCAAATCGGACATGCAAAGAATTTTCATCGGCAGTAGAATAAACCGCAACCGTTTTAATCCCCATTTCTTTGCAAGTTCTGATTATCCTAAGAGCAATTTCGCCTCTGTTAGCAATAAGAATTTTTTTAAACATAAGACAATTTTGTTAAGATTTTACTAAAAATAAAGGTTGGTCATATTCAACAGGGGTACCATCTTCAACTAGTACTTTTACAAGTTCTCCGCTAAGTTCCGATTCAATTTCATTAAAAAGTTTCATAGCTTCGATGATACAAATAACATCTCCGGAATTTACATTTTGACCTATTTCAATAAAAGCAGGTTTGTCCGGTGCAGGTTTCCTATAAAAAGTACCAACCATCGGCGATTTGATAGTGAGAAGACCATCATTATCAGATAAAATAGTCTTATTTTCTATATTTTCATTTTTTTGAGAAACACTTTGAGAAGGCTGAAAACTAACTTGAGGTGTAAAATTTTGAGGCATTGAAGTGACTTTCACATCGGGTTTTAACTGAACAGTCAACTCAATTTCATCGGTTTTAATTTTCACTTTGTGCAAATCAGTTTTGGCAAGATTTTCCAAAAACTCTTGAATCTCTTTTAAATTAGCCATAATAATGTTTTTTAAGGTTAAAGCCGTTCGCAAAAATAGAAAAAAAAACCGAAATTAAAATTTCGGTTTCATGAAAATATTTCGATATGAAAATTTATTTCCCGTCATATGACCATTTTACAAAAACACTACCCCAAGAAAAGCCTGCACCAAAGGCAGATAGAACAACATTATCTCCTTTTTTTAATTGACTTTCCCAGTCGCTTAAGCAAAGAGGAATAGTTGCAGCGGTAGTATTTCCATATTTTTCAATATTAATCATAACTTTTTCTCTTTCAAGTCCCATTCTTCTGGCAGTTGCATCAATAATTCGCAAATTAGCCTGATGAGGAACCAGCCATGTTATATCTTTACTAGTCAAGTTATTTCGCTCCATTATTTCAACACTAATATCAGCCATTTTAGTAACAGCAAATTTAAAAACAGCTTGTCCTTCCTGATATATAAAATGTTCTTCATTATCAATAGTTTCATGCGTAGGTGGTCTCAAAGAACCGCCAGCTTTTTGATGAAGATGTTTTAGTCCATATCCGTCATTATGTAATATAGAATCTATTATACCAAAATCTTCAGTTGTTGGTTCCAAAAGAACAGCCGCAGCACCATCACCAAAAATAGGAGAAACAGTACGGTCTTTATAATTAACCAAAGAAGACATTTTTTCAGCGCCTAAAACAATTGCTTTTTTTACTGTTCCTGTTTCGATGTACTTAGAAGCAGTAGTTAGAGCAAATAAAAAGCCAGAACAAGCAGCATTAATATCAAAACTAAAAGAATTAGTCAAACCCGCTTCGTAAGCAATAACATTAGAAGAAGCAGGGAAAATATAATCCGGTGTAACAGATGCTAAAATAAGAAGATCTATTTCTTCGGGTTTTGTATTTGTTTTTTCCAACAAATTTTTAACAGCCTGTACCCCCATAAAAACAGTTGATTTGTCTTTATCACGCATAATTCTGCGTTCTTTGATTCCAATACGCGTCATTATCCACTCATCAGAAGTATCTACCATTTTTGAAAGCTCTTCGTTAGTTAAAACGTACTCCGGCAAATATTTACCAATCCCGGTTATAGCAGCATTAATTTTTGACATAATAATTTAATATTTAGTTAAAAAAAGAAGAAGAAAACCTTAGTTTTCTTCCTTCAAGATATTATCTTTACTTATTGCTTGTTGTCCTTTATAGTGTCCACATGAAGGACATACTGTATGATATTCGTGAGCAGTACCACAATTTGTACAAACTATAAGTTGAGGAACATTAGCTTTAAGATGCGTTCTTCTTTTGTCTCTTCTGGTTTTCGATGTTTTTCTTTTTGGATGTGCCATTTTTCCGGATTTATAAGTTTAATTAAGTAATTTTTTTAACTCGTCCCATCTGGGATCATTTTTTAAAGTATTTTGTGATTCATATTCTTCAAGTTTTTCTAAAAAATCGGGGTTACAAGTTCTGTTACCTTTTTTGTCTAACGGATGAACCTTCTTTATAGGCAAACTTAAAACAATAAAATCGTAAAAATGTTTCGTCAAATCAATATTTTCAGTTGCTTTGGATAAAGTAATCTTATTATCATCTTCAAAATCAGCCTCTCCAAATTCAGCTCTTTCACTAAATCTAATAAATAAGTCTGTTTTATTACTTATTTTGAAATCAAAATTTTCCAAGCAAACATCACATTGTACTTCAACAGTTCCTTTTATTTCAAAAAGTAAAGAAATCACTGAAGATTTAATATCCGCTGTTAAGTTAATAACCACATTCGCCTTTTGAATATCAGAATTCTCAAACTGCTCAAAAAATTTATCATTGATAATGTACTTTTGATTATGTACCCCAACTCCTAATTTCTTAAATTCAAACAAATAACTCATCTTGTTTTCTAATTTTCGACCAAATTTAGCGCGAATATTTTTTAAAAAAATTGAGTGCAAAAATAATCAATTACATTAATAAACAAAAATATAGCTGATTTTTTTACTTATATGAATATTGTTAACATGCTATAATTAGGGCTAAACATGAAGGAGAGACACCTAAATTTATTTTTGATTTTTTTCATTTTTGCAAATAATTTTATCTTTGGTAAAAAATTTGATTAATAATAGCAAACAATTTATTATTTTTATCGAAAATAATTTATTTCCTAAACCATTAAAAATTTTAGAAATGAAACGAGTTACATTTTTTTTATTACTCCTAATCCCATTCATGTGGATGAGCAGTTGCAAATCAGATCAAGACAACAATAACAACGGTTCAGACACAACTACTGTTGTTAAAGACAATGGAGTGCAGACATTTTTTTTAGTTCCTTCACCAGAAGATGTTTTTGGTTTTGCTGATGACCAATCATTAACTTTTGACAAAGAATTATTAAATCCTACAGAAAATTTAAGCAAATATGACAATGATATTAAACTTCAAGAATTTAACTTTGGGGTTTATGCTGCTGATTTAGCTTATTCTGCTGCTTACAGCAAAAATGACGAAACTGTTCAGTATCTGAACACAGTAAGAGAATTAAGTCAGGATATTGGTCTTTCAGAGGTATTTAATGAAAGTTTAATAAACAGAATAGAACATATTTCTCCGGAAAAAGACTCACTAATTGCTATTTCAAATGACACATATTTTGATATTATCCGATATCTAGAAAGAAACGACAAACCTTCAACATTAGCTATTATGGCAGCAGGTGGTTGGATTGAATGTATGTATCTTGTAGTAAATCTTACTGATTTTGACGCAAATAACAAAACAATTCAACAAGTAGCAGATCAAAAAATGATTGTTTCTAATCTATGGAAATTTTTGGAACAAAATCAAAATACACCAAGTGTAAAAAGTTTGATGGAAGATTTTAAAAATATTGTTGATATTTACAACATGTTAGAAGTAATAGTTGACGAAACTAATGCTCCTAAAACCGATAATAATGAGAAAATTATAGTTGTTGGAGGCCATAGTAAAATAATAATTACAGCCGAACAATATGCAAATTTAAAAAAAGTCATAGTAGAGACACGTAATAAATTAACCCTTAACAACGTTAGCTTATAAAAATGTAAAGAATTATGAAAAAGGCAAAAATTTTACTAGTATTATTATTGGCGTTGCCAACATTAATCTTCGCACAAATGGATTGCTCGGGTACTTTAAAAAGTTTACAGGTAGATCCTCCGTTTAATTTGAGTTCTTTGTCTAAAAGCGCAGTTTGCGTTTCCGGACATACATACGAGTTTGTTGTGCCTTTGAGTAAAGGGTATCAATACAGATTTATTTTTTATGCAAGTTCTGTTTTCAACAACGACATTCAGTTTAAAATGATTGATTTGAATTCTAACAAAGAATTTTTGAATTTACCTGGTAAAAGCGAAATGAACGAAAGAGGGACAGCTGTTTTGGCTCCTTACTATGATGAAAAAACGTACAAAGAAATTCATCCATATTTTGATATTTTACCAAGTTCATCAACTAGTATGAAAATAGTTATTGATGTTAAAGAAACAGCAGACTTAATTAAAGGTTGCATAACAGTAGTTGTGTTAGATAAAGAATTTGAAGAAGGAACATTCTAGATAAAAAAAGCCTCAATTGAGGCTTTTTTTATTTTTTCCAAAACTGGGATAGTTTTGAAATATTTTTATTCAAAAGAGTAAAAACTCCTCCTATTTTGTTTTTTCTGATAGCTTTAAAATCTTCTTTTGATTTTAAAAGAATATTTTTCAAACTTTTATTACTTACTCCCCCCACCCTCATTTTCACAAGAACTTTTGGCAAATAAACAACAGAAATGTTTTTACATAAAAATCTTAACATTAAATCATAATCGGCAGATATTTTAAAATTAGTATCAAATAAACCATTTTCTTCATACAAACTTTTTTTGGCAAAAAAAGTTGGATGAGGGGGCATCCACCCTTTTTTTAATTTATTTTCACTAAAAATTCCTGCAACCCAATGCCTTACAATTTTAAGATTATCTCCGGAAGAAACATAATCTAAGTCTCCATATACTGCATCAGCAAAAGAAAATTTTTCTACTATTTCTGAAATCACGTTATTTTCAGCAAAAAAATCATCAGCATGAAGAAAACCTATTACATCTCCTTCGGCCATTAAAATCCCTTTATTCAGAGCAAAATAAATACCTTCATCTTTCTCAGAAATAATTTTAGAAACATGATGAAATTTTTCAACAATAGAAATGGTATTATCAGAAGAAGCTCCGTCAATAATAATATGTTCTATGTTCGAATACGTTTGTTCGGCAACAGATAACAAAGCTTTTTCAATCGTTGATTCACAATTGAAAGTTGCTGTAATAATTGATATTTTCATCAAGGAAAGAAATAAAAAATGTCCGATAAAAACCGGACATATTAACTATATCGTTTTAATTTTTTCAAGAACTTCAAAAGAAGAGAAACCAGGAATATTATCAATTTTCTGAACATTTATTCCTGAACGTTCAACATACTCGATAATACTTGAATTTAACTGTTGTTTGTCTTTATAAGATAAAGTATCAGGCTCAACAATTTTTAGCAATTCATAAGGATCTTCATCAAAAAACACAACACAAGCCACTGAGTTAAGTGCAGCAACATTAAAAGCTCTTTTTCCAGCATCCTGAATTGTTTCGTGTTTTGGATTATTTTGAACTCCAACGATTAGAATATCACCAAAATCCGCAGAATTAGCTAAATAATCAATGTTGCCAAAATGCAACAAATCAAAATTCCCGTATGAAAGAACTATTTTTTTTTCTTTAAATCGCCATATAGACAATAAATAATTTAACTCGTCGTAATTCTTACAAATTTTTAAGTTAATAAATTCTGTTTTTGTCATTTTCTCTTATTTAATAATTTTATTAGATTCTGTATCAGGAAAAACAATATGCGGTTTATAAACTCTGGCCTCTTCTTGAGTCATACTAGCATACGAAATAATAATAACAACATCGCCAACCTGTGCCTTTCTTGCAGCAGGACCATTAAGACATATTTCACCAGAACCTCTTTTACCTGTGATAACATACGTTATAAGGCGTTCTCCGTTGTTAATGTTAACAACCTGAACTTTTTCTCCTTCGATTATATCTGCGGCATTCATTAGATCCTCATCAATTGTTATACTACCAACATATTGTAGATTTGCATCTGTTACAGTAACCTTGTGTATTTTGGATTTTAAAACTTCTATAAACATATTATAAATATTTTTTTTGCAAAGTTACAACGAAAAAAATAAATACTACAAATAAATTTAATTTATTAGTTATAATAAACATTATCAATCAACCTAACCTCACCACAGAACACCGCAACACAACCAACTTTTTTGTTATTCTCTGACCAGTTTTTAATATTCTCTAATTTGACATCGTCCACAATTTCAAAATATTCAACTTTTAAAAAACTATTTGAATTAATTTCGGCAACTACATATTTCTTTATCTCTTCAACTGATTTTTCATTTACAATTTCTTTAGATTTTTCAAGAACTTTTGAAATAATATTGGCATTTTCCCTTTCGACTGCACCCAAAAGTTCATTTCTTGAACTCATTGCCAAGCCTCCCTTTTCTCGAATAATTGGACATCCAACAATTTCAATATCAGTATCAGGCATAAATTTCTTAACTAGTTCCTTAATAATAACATATTGTTGAAAATCTTTAAGCCCAAAAAAAGCTTTATCGGGCAAAACTGATTCAAAAAGTTTACTCACAATTTGTGCTACTCCGTTAAAATGTCCGGATCGGTACTTTCCTTCCATTACTTTATCTAATTTACCAAAATCAAAAACGCGAGTATCTTCTTCCGGATACATTTCATCAGCGTTAGGCAAAAATAAAATATCTGTACAAACTGACTGAAGTTTGTCAATATCTGTTTCTATTGTGCGAGGATATTTTTCCAAATCTTTACTGTTATTAAACTGTGTAGGATTTACAAAAAGACTAACAACAGAAACATCTGTATGTTTCTGAGCAATTTCAATTAACGACAAATGCCCCTGATGTAAAGCCCCCATTGTGGGGACAAAGCCAATTGTCTTTCCTTCCTTCTTTAACTGAATAATTTTTTCAGAAATCTCTTTTCTGGTTTTTATAATTATCATAATAACTTATTTTTGTGCTTCAGAAAACAAATCTAACAATGAAATTTATTTATCCGCCATATTTTATAAAAAAAATTTTCAAAAATTTCATTTGGGAAATAAAAACGAATGAGCGGAATATCTTTTTAACCTTTGATGATTGCAGTAGTAAAAATTTAACTTATTGGGTGTTAGATACTCTAAGACAGTACAATATCAAAGCAACATTTTTCTGCACCGGAAAAAACATAGAAGGAACTAACATTATTAACGACATTATTAAAGCAGGGCATAGAATAGGAAATCACAGCTATTCCCACTTGAATGGTTTTAAAAGCAAAATTGAAGAATATGTTTCAGATGTACAAAAAGCACACAAGTTAATAAACAGTGATTTATACAGGCCACCTTATGGTAAAATTAAGCTCAGACAAGCTAAGTTATTAAGAGAAAGATATAAAATCGTTTTGTGGTCTGTAATTAGTTATGATTTTGATAAAAACACCACTCCAACAAAATGTTTTGAAAACATAAAAAAGAACACGAAGTCGGGTTCGATAATTGTCTTTCATACAAATGAAAAAGCAAAAAAAAATGTTCAATATGCATTACCTGCAACTATTGAACATTTCTTAAACAAAGGATATTCTTTTGAATCTATACCTCTGAATCTATAAATTTTTCAAGTTCTGAGTATAATCTCTGAACCGGTAAACCAACTACATTAAAATAAGAACCTTGAATTTTTTCAACTCCTATATAACCAATCCATTCTTGTATTCCATAAGCACCGGCTTTGTCATAAGGTTTATAATTTTCCACATAATAAACAATTTCTTTTTGAGAAAGGTTTTTAAACCACACCTCCGTTGAACAAAAAAAAGAATGCCTTTTTTGCTGGGTTGCAAGTGTAATTCCTGTGATTACCTCATGTTTTTTACCTGACAACATTTTCAGCATTATAATTGCTTCTTGTTTATCTTTAGGTTTTCCAAGAACTTGTTCATCAATCCAAACTATAGTATCTGCAGTAATCAACAATCTATCAGCAGACTTCAAAACAGACATGTAGGCATCTGCCTTTTTATCAGAAAGATAAATTGGAATTTCTTCTTTGTAGTACACTGATGAATACTGTTCATCAACGTCTAACCTGGAAGCTATTAAAAAATCGACACCTAAATCTTTCAAAAGTTCCTGTCTTCTGGGAGATTGAGAAGCAAGGTAAACACTATATTTTTTTATTTTTTCCTGTAGCATTAGTCTAATTTTTTCCAAAAAACAAATCTATATTAAAATACATTCCTCGTTTTGCACTTCGGTCCATATAATATAAAACATCATAATTATGTTTTTTACCACTAACAAGTGATTGTCCTGCAAAAGAATATTCATGAAATTTCATCACAGTATACTCGTCAGTAACAGAACTGACAATAAATGCGGTTTCTTCTGTTTCTCCGTTACCTGTACAAATAATAGATTGCAGTAAACCATAATAAATAGTTAAATATTTTATAGAAAGGTCGGCTTTGCCAAGCATAAAATAAGAATTTGCAATATAAAAATAAGTAGCAATAGATGTTGGATGTTCTTCAATAAAAGATTTACCTATTCTAATACAATATTCATAATTTTCTTCTTCAAAAGCTTGTGATATTGCAGGATTAGAGTTGCTATATCCTGAAAAATCATCTTGTAATGCGCTACCATAATAAAACATAAAATATTCATCTAAACTCAACGAAGTAGGGTCATAATTAAATTTAGCCAACAATTTTTGGTAGTAATATTTATTCTTTTTAGACCTGGAAAATTTGTTCATTTTGTCCATATTATCCTGATTCAAATCATGAAACTTCTCGTTCAAGTCGAGCATAGAAGAATCAGTATTAAGCCTAATCTTGCTATTGCATACAAAATAATAATATTCTGCCTCATCTGGTTTAAGCTGAATAGCCGCATTAAAAGCTAACATTGCATTATTATACTGACCGTCAAGATAATACACATATCCTTCGAGGTAATAAAACAAATCATTTTCAGGGTCATTTTCATGAGCATCATGAATGTAAAACATTGTACTATCAATCATGCCCAAATTATAATAACCAATTACAGTATAGTAATGAAAATCAGCATCGTATTCTTTTTTTGCAAAAGGAAGAATAACTCTTAAAACATCACGATATTGAGAAAGAGAAGAATATATTTCTGCCTTAGCAAGAACAAAATCTTCATTTTTAGGTTCAATATCAAGAGCCTTATCAATTTCAAACATTGCGTCAGTAAATCTATAATCGGAGTAATAAATTTCAGCTCTAAGTTTATAATAATCAGCATCTTCGTCATTTTCAGCAATAGCAAGATTTACATACTTCAACGAAGAATCTAAAAAATCGGCTGAAAAATAAACGTACGAAATATAATAAAAAGCAGTCGCATTATTTGGTTCTATTTCAAGAGCTTTTTCAAACATAGAAAGTGCGGTATCCAAACTTTCGTAATACATATAATTTATTCCTTCAAAAACAACATAAATAGCGGTATCAGGATTATACTTTTGAGCAAGCTTTATTAAAGTCAAAGAAGTATCAACTTCACCTTCTAAAAAATAAATGTTTGACAAACTGGCATATGCTTCGGCATACTTAAAATTTATGTCGATAGCTTTATATAAAAGGGTTTTGGCTGAATCAACCTTATCGAGGTTAACCATACAATTTGACAGTTTATCCAAACCAACAAGGCTATTTTCATTAATTTTAAAAATTAGATTATAAACATCGGCAGCTTCCTGATACTTTCCTGCGTCATAAAGACTGTCTCCTGTTATTATCAATTTACTTATTTCCTGTGAAAAGACGGATGAAAAAACCGCCAGAAATAAAACTAGGCTAAAAATTTTCTTCATATTAGTTTATTTTAGATAAAATTTCTTCAATTATTTTTGGATAATATTCATATTCCAGACTATGAACTTTTTTTGCAACATCTTCAAAAGAATCTGTTTCGGTTAACGAACACTCTGCCTGAAAAACAATTGCTCCTTCGTCATATTTTTCATTTACAAAATGAATTGTTATTCCACTTTTCGATTCTTTATTTAGCACTACTGCTTTGTGAACATTATCTCCGTACATTCCTTTTCCTCCATATTTTGGTAATAAAGCCGGATGAATATTTACAATTCTGTTTTGAAACTCGGTTATTACATTCAACGGAATTAAAAGCAAAAATCCTGCTAAAACAATAAAATTAATTTCCTTGTTTTTGAGAATTTCTAAAACTTTATCAGAATTATGTAATTCATCTTTTGAAATTATAAAAGCCTCCACTCCCATTTTTTTTGCCCTTTGCAACACATAAGCATTTTTGTTATTGGTTATAACAAGTTCAACCGAAACATTTGGATTATTTTTAAAATACTTAATAATATTTTCAGCATTACTACCAGAGCCAGAAGCAAAAATTGCAATTTTAAACATCAAAATTAGTTTTTTAATTTAGCTAATATGAAAAAATAATCAATATAAAACAAAAAAATAGAGATTAACAATTTTTGGTTAATCTCCATAAATAGTATTTATATAATTTATTCAAGTATCTTCAAAGATCGAAGTACTGATTCTACCTGCCAAACATAAAGTTTTTTATTCTGTTTTCCGGCATAAACATAAGCTTCAACGGTTACAACCCTATTTCGTTTTTCATCTAGTACGCTAAAACTAACAAAAGGTCCTCCCATAAAATAATTTTCGGTGTACCATAAACCTCGCATCATAAAAGCATAATTTCCATTTAAAGTCATTTGCTCAGTAACAATAGGAGCACGAGTTTCTGTTTGCATATAAGTTCCGTTATTAGGTCCGGGTACTTTTGACTTAGTTATTTGATTTCTTTTTTTAACTAAATAATCTAAAGTAAATGTATTACTGTCGACATAGGGGTAATCGTAAATTAAAATTCCCTGGCTAGAAATATCTGTTTCTCTTGAAATCCAACAAAAATGATCGTCCAAAACATCAACGTGATATTCATTTGGGATAGCCAAATAAATATTATATTTCTCCTCAACATTTCTTTTTGCAACATCATTTTGAAAACTAGAATAAGCTCTCTGATAACGTTTCATTTCTTCTTTAAAAATATTCTTCAAAACACCATCAATATTTTTTTCCCATAAATCAATAAACGCGGTATCATTAGGCGCATAAAAATGGTAAACTAATTGAGAATTAGCCCATTTATCAATAGTTAACGTCAATTTTTTTTCAGGGTGTTGAGAACTGACATTTATAAAAATTATATTCCTATGAGATTTAAATATATTCTGAAAAGCATCATGAGGAATTTGAACAACATCAAAAGTTGCTTCATCTTGAGGTAACACATCAAATGGTTTAGCAAGCGCATAATAAATAGTATCACCAACATGCCCTTCCCATAAATTATCTTGAATTACAACAATTATTTCTCCGGCCTTTCCTGTTGCATTTGGTTTCACCGGATTACTATTTTCATAAAAATTACAAGAATAAAAAAACAGCGTTAAAAATGAAGTTAATATTAAATATTTTTGCATAAAATTAGGTTTAATGTTTCTTTTTTCAAAGATATTAGAAATAAAAAACAAATGCCACATAAAGTGGCATAAAAAAGGTTAAAAAACGTAATTTATAAAGTCATTGCCAAGTGCTAAAACAATTAAAGCCAGCAATAAAACCATCCCAACTATTTGCGCACGTTCAAGGAATTTATCACTTGGTTTTTTTCCAACTATCATTTCATAGAGAGTAAACATCACATGTCCACCATCAAGAGCAGGAATAGGAAAAAGATTAACAACCCCTAACATTATTGATAATAAAGCTGTCATGGTCCAAAAATGACGCCAATCCCACTTTTTCGGAAATAATTTTCCAATTGTTATAAAACTTCCAACCGACTTATATGCTTTTGTTTTTGGAGTAAAAACTAATTTTAGTTGTTTTAAATAATAATCAACTTCTCTAAAAGTTTTTTTAACACCAGCAGGGAAAGCCTGAGCTAAAGTATATTCAACAGAATCAATATGATAAAATAAGGGTATAGAATCATTAAGCTCAACACCTATCATTGTTGATTCAGGCACTACCATATTAAAAATAAAGGTGTCTTTTTCATTCCTTAACACAGTTAATTCAACTTCATTATTTTTAGAACTGATAATTTCTGTTCTAATTTCATCCATAAACTGCATTTCTTCACCATTAACTGCAATTACCTTATCGTTAATCATCAAACCGGCATCTTTTGCAACAGAAGTATCCGCAAAATTTTTAACAATAAATGGAAATCTTGGACTGAAAAAAGGTCCATTCCTTAATATTTGGGAAATTTGTTTTTTGGATATTTCTATTGTAACTTCTTTGCCATTTCTATCGACTGTCATTTGTCTAGGAGAAGTTAATATTAAGTCAATATATGCATCTTCCATACTTTCTGCAATATTTCCATTGACAGAAACAATTTTATCTCCGGTTTGTAAACCAAACTCCATTCCAAGCGAATCAACAACAATTCCGTATTTATTAACCTCATCAACAGACAATTTTTGTTCGCCCCATACAGCTAAAACACTTATGTAAATAACAAAAGCAAGAATAAAATTTACTAAAACACCGCCAATCATAATAAGAAGACGTTGCCATGCGGGTTTTGAACGAAATTCCCAAGGTTGAGGAGGAAGTTTCATAGCTTCTTTATCCATTGATTCATCAATCATTCCGGCTATTTTTACATATCCTCCAAGAGGTAGCCAACCTAAACCGTATTCAGTTTCACCTTTTTTAAATTTAAAAATAGAAAACCAAGGATTAAAAAAAAGATAAAATTTTTCAACTCTGGTTTTAAATATTTTAGCAAAAGTAAAATGACCTAATTCATGAAAGAAAACTAAAATCGAAAGACTTAAAAGTAATTGTGCTACTTGTATCATCAAATATATTTTTAAAATTTCGGGTGCAAATATAAAAATATTTTGCAATCCAGAATCAGCTTAATAGTATCAACCTGATAATAATGTTGCTTAATTAAAGAATATTAAGGAATTTAAAATATTTTAAAAAAACCTTAATATTCGATTTTATCTTCTTTATTTTGCCAGGATTCAAAAGCCTTAATTGCGCTTTCCCGCATCATTTGAGAAGTTTTTACCTTTCGAAGTTCGTATGGAGTAGCGATTTCTTCGTAAATAAAAGAATCGTCAAAGCCAATTTTTTTTGCATCAGCCTTGGTATTTGCAAAATACAATTTGTCTATATGCGCCCAATATATTGCGCCCAAGCACATAGGACATGGTTCGCAAGACGAATAAATTTCGCATCCTGTTAAATCAAAAGTACCAAGTTTTTGGGTAGCTAACCTGATTGCATTTACTTCGGCATGTGCAGTAGGGTCGTTATCAGAAGTTACGCTATTAGAACTGGCGGCAATTACGTCACCATCTTTTACTATAACTGCGCCAAAAGGACCTCCTCCATTTTTAACACTTTCTAATGACAAATCTATTGCCTTTTGCATGTAAATTTCCTTATCGTTCATTTTTAGGTTTTTTAAAATTTCAAACTTACAAATTTAAAAATAAAATAGAATCTTTTGCAGATGGTTTTGTATTTTTACAAAATTAAAAATTAAAAGACAAAAAACATAAAATCTATACTCATTAAAAAAACAATAAAATGAAAAAACTAAAAAGGTTATTAGTACTAATACTTGCAATCACTTTAATTGCAGGAGTAGGATATAAAATAACAGACGATGGTGACGATTTTGAACTACTGAAGAATCTCGAAATTTATCACAATGTATTAAAACAATTACGTATTAATTATGTAGACGAGATAGACACAAGGCAAATAATAACACAAAGTATTGACAAAATGCTAGAAAATCTAGATCCTTATACAGTATATTACCCTGAGGCAGAAATTGAATCAATACGATTATTATCAGAAGCACAATACGTTGGAGTTGGTATTTCAATTGACACTTTTAAAAACAATATTTATATTACTGATATTGAAAATAAAAGCTCAGCCAACAAGCAAGGATTACAAATTGGGGATATTATAACCGCAGTCAATGACATAAAAACTAACGATAAATCTTTGTCTGATTTCGACAGGCTACTATCCGGACAAGCAAATACAACGGTAAATTTAACAATAAAACGTGGAGAAACGGAAAAAATCTACTCATTAAAAAGAGAAAACATAGAATTACCAGTTGTTTCATTAGTAGAAAAAATAGATAATTTTGGATATATAAAACTTGAAACCTTTTCAGATAAATCAGCTTCAGAATTTAAAGCAGCACTAATTACTCTCAAAAAACAAAAAATTGAAGGACTGATAATTGACCTAAGAGACAATCCGGGAGGCTTATTAGATCAAGCTGTGAAAATTGTAAATTTATTTATAGACAAAGATATGCTTGTTGTTACATCCAAAGGAAAATGCGAAAATTCAAATGGGAGTTTTTTCACAACAGAAAAACCAATAGACAAAGACATCCCTATAATAGTGTTAGTAAACAGCCATTCTGCATCAGCCTCGGAAATAGTAGCAGGTGCTCTACAAGACTACGACAGAGCAATAATTATTGGAGAACAAACATACGGCAAAGGATTGGTGCAAAGAATATTTGATGTTGGGTACAATTCAAAAATAAAAATCACTATTTCTAAATATTATATTCCAAGCGGAAGATGTATACAAGCAATTGATTATTCAGGCAATGACGCAAAAAATGTAAATATAAGCGACACTAAATTTTACACAACAAATGGAAGAATTGTATACGAAGGAATAGGAATTGTTCCAGACATTTTAATAGAAAGTGACACTTTACCTGAAATAATACAAACCCTTAATAAGAAACATTTTATATTTCTATTTACTAACAATTATTACCAGACTCTCGATACCTCAAAAATTGAAGTTGCTCAAAAGATAAGCTTTCAAGACAAAGAAAATTTCATCAACTATTTAAAAGTAAACAATTTTTTTGAAACAACAGATGAAATAAGGAATATCAAAGAAATAGAAAAATCAATGAAAGGAAATAACGTGGTTGAAGCTCAACTTCTGGAAACTAAATCGCTTATAATTAAAGAAATAGAAAAACAAATAACAAACAACTTCAAATATATCAACATTTTAGTTTCAAAACAGATAGTTAAAAGAAAATATTTGCATAAAGGCGAAATTATGTTTTCTCTAACCCACGATCAAGAAATAAAAAAAGCTAAGTTCTACTTATCAAATTTTAAAGAATACGAATCAATTTTGAAGAAAAAATAGCCAAAACTCTTATTCTAATTTTATTTTTTAAAAAAAAATAAAATAAAAGTAAGATTAAATTAAAACTTGAAATTAAATAATTTTAATTACTATTAAACAGTAATTTGAAAAATAAATAAAATAAAGAATTAATGATTTAGTTAAACTATAATTTAAAAATAATAACTTAAAGTTGCTATTTATTTAAAATTTGTTTCTATATTTGTCAATGAAAACTTTGACAGAAGTAAAAACAGTTTGTCATTAAGTAAAAAAAATGTCTATTTAATGAAAGCAAAATGGCACATATTATTAATCTTAATGCTAACGGTAACGGCGTTCAATTATAACAACACTTATAGTTTTTCTGCGCCATCTATAAAAGTTTCAAAAATTAAAATAGAAAAAGAAAACGTTCTTTGCTTACAAATAAACATATCTTCTATAGATTATATCGAATCTCTAATTGTAGAATCAGAAACCGGAGAATTCAAAAACAAACGAGTATTTGTTTTTGAAAAGAAGACAAGAAGAGCAAGTGTTACTTATTATTATTATGGAAATTATGAAGACAATTTAAAATTTTCTCTAAAATTTACAGATAGCTTGAAAAATCGAGATTACGAGAAAATTTTAAACATAAATAATATTTAAGAAAAGCTTGTTTTACATTTTAGCACGGTTTTTGTATTTTTTGAAAGAAAATTAGAAAAATGAACCAACGATTGAAAATGAATCCTAAAATAGACATCCCAAAAGTCGATTTTAGTGCAGAAAGTGGAGAATTACATATAGAAGGAAAATCTTTCCCGCCGGATGTTACAAGTGTATTCAACAATGTTCTGAATTGGTTAGATGAATATGCTTTAAGCCCAGCAAAAAAGACAACACTTACTTTGAAGCTGGATTATTTTAATACAGCATCTTCAAAAATAATAATGGATATACTTTATAAAATGGAAGAATTGCATAACAACGGGAATGAAACTCTTGTTAAATGGTTTTATCCGGAAGATGATGAAGATATGATGGAAACCGGAAAAGAATATGCTGAGATAATCAAGGTACCCTTTGAACATATTGGGTATACATTTATGATAGATTAAAAATTTTCTTGTGCGTTTGATTTGTGCCCTGCGAAGCCGACTCTATTTTTTAGTCGGCTTCTTTTTTTTATGAACTGATATTTTCTATTTTTGACCTACCAAAAACATCTAATTTAAAATTTCATATAATTGATGAAACAGTAAAATGGACTCTACAAAAAAAACGCTGAAAGAGTGGTCAATTGATGATAAACCAAGAGAAAAACTTTTAAGTAAAGGTATTTCTTCATTATCTGATGCTGAACTAATTGCAATTCTTATTGGCTCCGGGAATAAAACAGAAACGGCTGTTGAACTAGCAAGGAGAATACTTATTGATCAGAAATCCAACTTAAATGAGCTAGGAAAGCAAACGGTTATAGACTTGACAAAATATAAAGGAATTGGAGAAGCAAAAGCAATTTCAATCGTAGCTGCATTAGAACTTGGAAAACGAAGAAATTATGCAGAATTTATAGAAAAACCTCAGATAACAGAAGCAATACATGTTTTTAATTACATGTTGCCGGTTTTTGCAGACCTTGAACACGAAGAATTTTGGGCAATATTTCTAAATAACTCGAACAAAATAATTAAAAGAATAAAAATAAGCCAAGGCGGAATAACTTCAACAACCGTAGATGTTAGGCTAATTATGAAATCTGCATTAGACAATATAGCAACCTCCTTGATTGTTTGTCATAACCACCCATCGGGAAACATGAAACCAAGCGAAGGAGATTATCTAATTACTCAAAAAATAAGTGAAGCCGGTAAAATTCTAAATATTAAACTTTTGGATCATGTAATAATAAGTTCAAAAGAATTTTACAGTTTTGCCGAAAATTCTTTAATAAATTAAATCCACAAATGCAAGGTATATTTTTAAAAAACAACATGATTGATAAAGAAAAATGGAACAAATCTTTATCAAAAAGCTTAAATCCTTGCACATATGCCTATTCTTGGTATTTAGATACTGTTTGTAACAACTGGGACGCAATAGTATCAGAAAATTACAGCATAATAATGCCTTTGCCTAATTATGGAAAATTTAACCTTACCGTTTACCAACCTGTTTTATCACCCAAATTAGGCATTTTTTATTCAGATGCAATTAATAAATCAGACATCAATATTTTTTTGCAAAGTCTGCCAACAAATATCAAAAATCTCAACCTAAATCTAAATAGATTTAATAGTCTACAAGATAAAACTAATACATCAAGAAAAGATTCTTATTCAATTGATTTATACGCGAACTACAATACAATTTATGAGAATTACAGTAACTATATTAGAAAAATACTTGAAGAGGATAAAAACAAAAAAAAATACATAATAAGCGGAATTTCACCAAATGAGAT
Organism: Bacteroidales bacterium; assembly: GCA_016938685.1. Lineage (GTDB taxonomy): Bacteria > Bacteroidota > Bacteroidia > Bacteroidales > JAFGUD01 > JAFGUD01. Next base: position 26,901 of record JAFGUD010000313.1, read on the forward strand.
TATTGCATTTTTAAATAAAACAAACTTCTTTTCTAACAATAAAAACTATGACACTCTCAGGCGTGTTTTATCATTAACAACTCTTCGACGCTTATCTACAATTTCCGCTGTTTTCTCGGAAAAAAACGAACTGCAAGGCGTTGGTGTATTTATACTCTCGTCGCAAAGCGCTGATTTACTAATAGTTTCCGCTGAGGAAAACAACGAAAAAACAATAGCATTAATAATTGATAAATTTATAAAAACAAATGCAGGAAAAGGAATTACATTAAATTTAGAATGTGATCAAACAAAAACAGCTGAAAATATATTTATTGAATTTGGAGCACAAAAATTATACTACGAACAACTTTCGATAAAAAGGCTTCCGAAATTTTTACAATTATTCAAGAAAAAAGAATAAACACCAGCAAATTGAAAATCAAAAACTTAATTAAAAATAATTTTGCAAAACACGTTTTAACATTATTAAGTGGATCTACAATCGCTCAGGTTTTCACTTTTATTATAATGCCTGTTCTTACAAGAATTTATTCCGAAGAATTATTTGGAATATATTTCATTTTTGTAAGCACTCTGAACATTCTAAAGAAAATAACAACTCTACGATTTGAAATTGCTATTATTCTTCCTAAAAAAGACAGTTGGGCAATAAATGCATGGGCTGTAACAGTTTTCATAACCTTTTTGACTTCAATTATTTTTTTTGCAATAAGTCTTGTTTTCAAAAAACTGATTCTTGAAATAAGTAATCTTGAAAAAATTGCAAATTTCATATTCTTAATTCCATTAAGTCTCTTTATAACAGGAATTTTCGAAGCATTTAATTTTTGGAATAATAGAATTGAATTGTACAAAAAAATAGCAGCAGGAAAAATTTCACTTTCAACAACAACCGGTCTTAGTCAACTAATTTTGGGTTTAAAAAAAACATTAAACATAGGATTGATTTGGGGATTAGTAATTGGACAAATAGTCTCAACAATAACCGTTATTTTAATATCTATCAAGCAAATATTTATTCTGTTTAAAAATATTTCCACAAAAAAAATGAAGATAATTTTAAGGAAATATTACAAAATACCAATGTTAAACAGCGTTATAAATGTTTTAATAAATTTAGCAAATGAAATTCCTATTTATCTTTTAACCGGATTTTATAGTCTTTCTGTTTCCGGGTTTTATGGAATGGCAAATAAAATTGCAGCAACACCTATGGATTTGCTTGCCAGATCAGTTGGACAAGTATTTTATCAAAAAGCATCAAACGACTACAACAAAGGCAAAGATCTTAAAGAACTTGTAACAAAGACGTACAAAAATTTATTTAAAATAAGCATTCTTCCTACAATCATTTTAATTGCAGCTACACCATTTTTACCATACATATTAGGCGAAGGGTGGCGAGAAGCTACCATTTATCTTTGGATTATAATCCCAACTGTTTTTATCAATTTCATAACACAACCAATATCAGGAATTTTCACAATAACTGAAAACCAAGGGAAGATGCTGATTTTCAACATTATAATAATAATTGTGAAATTTTTTGCAATTTGGTCAGGATACTATTTTTTCAAAAATGTAATAATATCTGTAATTCTTCTAAGTGGAGTTACGGTTTTGTATAAAATATTTATTCTATTTTGGTACTTAAAAATCAGCAAAACAACTAATTCTTAAAAATCTTAACAAAAGAAGAAAGATTATTTTCTTTAAATGTATAATATTCAACATTTTCAGCGCCCCAACTCTTAAAAAATTTTGCAACTCCTGGAATATTAGAGCCTTCAAAATTCAAATAAGTTGGTGTATTTGCATTACTTTTAATAAAACTATCCAGTAAAAAATGAGAAGAAAATAATTTTCGCCCTTTTTCAGAATTAGCAGCAATAAGATAGTAATATGTATTTTTATAAAAAACGAAAAACGCTACCGATAACAATTCTCCATTTTGAAAAACACCACAAATATTTGATTTTTCATTTTTTAAGCACGCTTTAACAACATTGCCAAGACGCTCTAAATCAGACAATTTCAAATTGTCTGTTAAATATTTCTTTTTAAAACCCATTAAAGTATCAAAAGAAACTTCTTCAAAAGTCAATTTATTTTGATACGATTTCTTAAGACTGTAAATATGATTTTTTTTGTAATTTGCTGAAATATTTTCATAAGATCTGTTCAAATTTAAAACATAATTTGTATTCTCTTGAAAATCAACAAGGTGATTCATATAATTACAATTCATGTGAACATAACTGAATTTTTTCCTTAATAATTCAAGAGCCTCGACCAAAAAATCGGAAGAATTATTATCTCTAAAAAAAGCCCCCAGCTGCTGAGTAAAAAAAGGTTGATAAACATATTTAAGAAAATATTTTTTTGTCCACACAATAGGCATAACAGCCTTATAATCATCTAAAATAATCGCATCCCAATTTTCCGAAACAACGTCAAGATACCAGGAATTTGCGTATATCAGTCCATTAACAGACTCATAAATAGCATTATCCCAGCGAGAATAATCAATTTCTTTATTTTGTAAATATTTAATCATTAAAAGAAATATTAAAATTTTCGTGAAGTAGTTTCAAGTCTTCTACAAATAATTTTTCAACAGACTCTCGTTCTTCATCTGTTAATTTTATAATCTTTGCATCAGATTTATTAAGTTCATGAATTTTATCAACTAACCCACTCTTAAAAATACCTTTTTTAATAAAACCTGGCACAATAGTTCTTATTATTTTTCGCAAAAAAGTATCTCTATTCAATAGTTGCAATTCCAAATTTTTAGATTTGACAGCTTTTGCTGAATTAGCCTTAAATTCTTTTGAAATATTAAAATCGGAAACATTTAAAAAATCAGAAATCTTTGCTAAAAATTGTGTTGGATTATTTTTCAAATCTTTTGTTCGCAAAAGTAAAAAATTCTTTTTCGGGAAAACCTCAGTCCATTTACTAATATGCTCATTGTAAAAGCTTTGATAAACATTACATAAATTATTTTTCACTTGAATTGATGAAGAAAAAAGTAACGATTTTTCATTTTCTATTGATTGTAAAAAAGAAATATCGCTTGACAAATGTCCATTATTTATAGCATAACTATAACCTGAAAATGCTCTATCTACAGGATTACGAAGCATTACCAAGAATTTCATATTCGGGTTATAATCATAAATTCTTTTTATAACATCGTGATCAATAAACAAATACGTATCAGCAGCTACAATTACTTTTTTACTACTACAATTTTCAAAAAAAGAATGATAATATTTTTGACCTCTCGAAAACAAATCGTCAACTGAAAAATAATGAACTTCTTTTATAGTGCTGAAACATATTTCATTGTGTTGTTCCAAGTACTTATAAACAGTTGTAGTACCGCTTCTGCCTGCTCCAATTATTAAGTAATCTACAATCATCTTTCAATTACGTTTTTATTTAGTAATGATCTCAAAAAATAATAAAAATATTGATATTTAAGATTTTTTTTCGCACTATTTCCATTTTCCATAGGTATTCTTTGAATATTCATTGCGAAAGAATCTTTTTTTATTCCAGCTGTTCCAAAGGTAAAGTCTACAATATTTTCAGAAAAAAGTTTTTCAAAAAACTCCATTTTTATGCCATTATCCGAAAAGGGAAATGCAAAAAGTTTATGTAAAGGGTTAAAATTTTCGACAATAAAATTTAAACTATCTATAGTTTGTGAAAGTTGTTCATCAACTCCGATTTTCTCATATAAAAGATGAGATTTGCTATGAGCGCCAATAACAAAACCGTTGTCAGACAATTCTTTTAATTGATTAATAGTCATATATGGCTTATATTTTTTCAAATAATCATAAAAATCAATATTCAAAAACTCAGCTGCAATTTTCAAAACATCTGAGACATTTTTATCCTGAATATTTAATGTTTTTTCCAAAGAAGAATTAAAAACGCCAACACTTTTCAGATAATTTTCTAAATCAGATAATTTATTTTTTTGAGAAAGAATTATAGACAATTTGTAACGATAAAATAAATCTTTATTGTCAACAAAATCCGAATTTACAAAAAAAGCAGCAGGAACACCTTTTTGCTTTAAAATAGGAGCAATAATATCATACACTTCGGATAAACCGTCGTCAAAAGAGAGAAAAAAAGAGGGTTTAACAATTATATTAGAACCGTTAAGATGAGCTTTAACTTTCTCAAAATCAACAACATTATAATTTTTCACCAAAAAATCAAGATCCTTAACAAACTCATTTACAGATTTAATAGGATATAAATTTTCTAGATGTATTGGAACTTCATCACTTACGGCATGATAAAAAGGAAAAATAAGCTTTTGAGGATTAATTTTCTTCAAAGAATTAAAATGAAGAGCGGAGCTAAAACTAAATATTAACTTTTTGAGATTATCATTCATCAGACTTGATTTTTATACAAATCAAATTTAACATTTTTTCCACTGATTTGCTAACGTACTCATAATCAGGATATGCTCCAACAAAACTAACAAAAAAAACAATTTTAAGATTATTTTCAGCTAAAAATTCATACAAAGACTCTTTTTTAATCCTGTATGCCTCTCTTATCAATCTTTTAATTTTATTTCTATCGACAGCTCTTTTGAACCTTCTTTTTGCAACAGAAATGAGTATTTTAGCATCAGAATCAGATTCATCAACTATCAAATACCTAACGTAAAAAGGAAAAGCCTTAACCACTTTTCCTTTTGCTATTAGTTGAGTAATAATTTTTCTGGAATTTAATCTTTCATTTTTTTTGAAAGTATATTTTTTATTTTCCTTCATTCTTTTTTAGATAAGTATCAAGAGCCATTGTCATAGAAGGGTGCTCAGAAGTAGGTGCTTTAATTTCAAGCTTGTATCCGGCTTTTGTAACAGCTTTACAAGTTTCAGCTCCAAAAGCAGCAATTTTAGATTTTTCCGAATTATAATTGGGGAAATTTTCTTGTAATGCTTTAACACCAGAAGGACTGAATAATACAACAATATCGTAATCAAATCCAAGATCTGTCAAATCAGAGCTAACAATTTTATAGGAAACTGCTTTTACTACTTTAAGTTTTTTTCGTTTAAGTTTATTACTCAAGGTATTTTTGTGAGAATCAGCCACTGGTAATAAATATTTCTCTTCTGGATATTTAGATAGCAGATTGACTAAATCATCTACATTTCCATCGGCAAAAGATATTTTCCTTTTACGATAAACGATATACTTATTCAAATAATTAGCAATAGTTTCGTTCATGCAAAAATACTTCATAGTAGAAGGAATCAGAAACCGCAACTCTTCTGATAAGCGAAAATAATGATCAATAGCAACCTTACTCGTAAAAATAACAGAAGTGAAACTAGCTAAATCTATTCTAGCTTTTCTAAATTCTCTTGCAGGCAAGGGTTCAATATCAAAAAACTTCCTAAAATCAACAGTAATGTCGTATTTTTTGACTAAATCATCATAAGGAGATCTATGGATAGGCTTAGGCTGAGAAATTAAAATGTTTTTAATTGGCATATATTGCTTTTTAAACTTAATAATTATACTACTGAGAAATATCTCAATACTACTAATACGGGTAAAATTTCGACGGTGCAAAGATACAAAATCAAATAAAACAAAGAAAATCCATATTGAAAAAATTCAGAAAAGACTCTCCAAACCCTTAAAATAAAAACAGTTAGGATTAATAAAAATGACAAAAAAACACAAAACTCCTTGCAAAAAGGATTAAAAACAGCTGAAAAAATAAAAAACAACAGAAATGTTGCCATAAAAACATTTGCAATTCGCATAGATACAACATACACACTATAAAGATATTTTTCTTCAAAAACATAAGCCCATATTTTGGCAAAAAGCTGCTTAATAAAATGATAAGACACCAAAACTAAAAGTATTGAGGAAAAAGTAAAGACAGAATTATTGAAAATTTGAATATTTTTATTCTTAAAAAAAAGCATCAAAATTATAGAGACGGACAAGAAAAAAAGAATATTTAAAAAAAGAATAAAACTATTCACAACAGAACTTTGCTGAGTTACTGTTTGCCTAAAAAAAGGGGCATTAAACAAAGACTTAAATACTGAAGAAAATTCATCTGTAAAGTTATAATAAACAGCAATAAAGAAATAGAATAAAACAACAAGTAAAAAAATAACCCACCATTTTTTAGAAATAATAATTTCTTCTTTAGATAAATCAACATTTAATAATTCAGCATACGAAGAATCAATAGCTTGCTTATCGCCGATAAATCCATCATAGATTTTATTTTGAGGAGTATTATTGTCGTTTTTTTGCGCATAAAACTGTAAAGAAATACTCAATAAAAACAATATGATAATTATTTTTTTCACTATTATTTCAATGTAATTTTCTTAACTAATGTTTTATCCTCGCAATCATTAAGCAAAACGGCAACAGATTGATTCAATAGAGGATGTATAAATGTAGGACAAATTTCGTTCAAGGGAAATAATACAAATTTTCTTTTGTGAGCTAATTTATGAGGAATTTGCAATATATTATCAATGTATACTTTATCATCATAAAAAATAACATCTACATCTAACGTTCTTGAATGATAACCTATTTCTGATCTTTCTCTTTTGTGTTTTTTTTCAATTTTGTGAATTAAATCCAAAATTTTATGAGGTTTCAGTTTGCTTTCAACAACAATTGCCATGTTAAAAAACAAATTTTCATCTTCAAATCCCCATGGTTCAGTTTCAAAAACATTAGAAACTTTCAATACTTCACCTATTTCATTATGAATGTCACGAATAGCGGAATTTAAAATTTTCAATTTATTCCCGATACTACTACCCAAACTAAAAAAAACCTTTGCCATACATAAAAAATTTACGCGGCAAAGGTACTTAATTTATTAAAAAACAGAATAAAGCTTCTTAAAAACTCATTTTTTTTTTAAGAAAAAGAATAATAACGACAACTATTCTTCGCCATCAGTTACTAATTTGAATCCTTTTGAATGTACATTGATAATTTTCACAGAAGTATCTTCCTGAAGATATTTTCTTAGTTTAGTAATATACACATCCATACTTCTGGCGTTAAAGATAGAATCATCACCCCAAACTTCTTTCAAAACAAAGTTTCGTTCAACAAGTTCATTTTGATTTTCGGATAATATTCGTAGTAAATTATTCTCTTTAGTTGTAAGTTTAGCAACAACATCTCCTAGCAACAACTCTTGTTTTAAAGAATCGAATTCAAACTTTCCAATAGTGTATTTAGTTGTTTTAACTTTATCTTTTTGTGTACGTCTCAAAACCGCTTCTATCCTAACAAGCAATTCTTCCATTTCAAAAGGTTTGGTCATATAGTCATCTGCTCCAATTGCAAACCCTTTCATAACATCATCTTTTAGAGATTTTGCTGTAAGGTAAATAATAGGCATTTTAGAATTAATCCGTTTTATGTTTTTTCCGAGAGTAAATCCGTCTTGTTTAGGCATCATTACATCAAGAATACAAAGATCATACACATTTTTCATAAATAGCTTATATGCTGTATCTCCGTCAAAAACAAGATCTATTTCATAACTTTTTGCTACCAAATATTGTTTTAATAATGAACCCAGATTAAGATCGTCTTCTGCTAAAAGGATTTTTGCTTTATGCATAGCTATAAATTTTTAAAATTATTGGTAAAAATACTAAAAATATCAATTTCCAAATGTTAAAATCAATTAAATTAATAATTAGTCTTCGGCATCTTCTGAAAATGGAAGATATATCGAGAAAGTAGTACCTTTTCCAAACTCACTTTTAACCTTTATAAAACCCTGAAAATCATCAATTATTCGTTTAACATAAGACAACCCAAGCCCAAACCCTTTGACATTGTGTAAATTTCCTGTTGGTACCCGATAAAATTGATCGAAAATATGTTTTAAGTGTTCCTTATTAATACCAATCCCGTTATCAGCGACAGAAATTACAATATACTGTTTTACATTTACCGTTGAAATTTTAATAACTGGTTCATCTTCTGTGTATTTCAAAGCGTTATCTATCAAATTGTATATTACGTTTGAAAAATGCAATTTATCTGCATATACAATATTGTTTTTGGCATTAAATTCTAATTCAATTTTTCCTGATTTTGCACTTACTTTCAAATTAAAACTTTTAGCAATATCTCTCATTATGTTATGAGACTGTAATAAATCAAATTTAAACTTTAATCTGCCTCTCTCAATTATTGCCATTTGAAGTATTTTTTCAACCTGAAACCCTAATCTTTCTGTTTCCTGAGAAATCATAGAAGATAGCATAGGCACATCTTTAATCTCAATAGGTATTGATTTGTCTTTTAGCATCTGCGAAGCAAGAGAAATGGTTGAAATAGGCGTTTTGAGTTCATGCGTCATATTATTTACAAAATCATTTTTCATTTCAGATAATTTCTTTTGTTTAAATATGATATACAAAGTAGTAGCAAAAAGGCTGATAACAATAAGAGTAAGCAATAATGAAGTAATGACGACACGAGGTAAGTATTTGAACATGTGCTTATCTTCATCAGTAAAATACAATACTATAAAAAACTTTTTCTCTGAAAATAAGTCGTTGGGATATAGTTGTTTTCTGAATATTTCTTCACTATTATTTATATCAAAAAAGGGGGTTTTATAAATTGTATTTTTACTATCATCAATCACAGCAAACTCGTATTTTTCATATACTTCATTGGAATTCAATGAATTATCCAAAAAAGTTTTTATTTTCGTTGAGTCTAATCGCTCTCTATTATTTATTCTTTTTTTAGTTAGTTGGTTTATGATTTCATAAACAAAATAAGTTTGATTATTGAGGGGCTGGTCTAATCGTTTTTGATTATCATTTTCAAAGGCATTCAAATTTTCATCTGCTGAATCTATGGTATCATTTTTTAAAATAAATGTAACGTTATTAGAAACATTATTGGAAATATTATTTTGAGAAGAATCAAAGTTGATTGGCACAACCGAAGAATCATTACTTACAGTAGTTGATTGATCTGTGATTATTTGTATTACCTCATCTCTTTCAAGATTTGAAACAAACTCATCTAAAGCTCTTCTTACATTCCCAATAAACTGTTGTTCGCGAAGCTCCATTGCCCCTTCAATCCATTTGATTTGAAAAAAAACGAACCAAATTCCGGTAGCAGCCATTATAACAGCCAAAAGCAGAATAAGTTTTCTATTCATAATAATAATGATTTCTTAGGAATCTAATTTTCGTATTGTTCACTATAGTATTGCTGATAATCTCCTGAAAGTATATTATTTAGCCACTTTTCGTTATGCAAATACCAATCAACAGTAAGTCTTAAGCCTTCCTCAAATTTTACAGAAGGTCTCCAATTAATTTCTTTTTGAATTTTTGAAGAATCAATAGCATATCTTAAATCATGACCGGCTCTGTCTTTTACAAAACTTATTAGTTTTTCAGATTGTCCTGATTCTCTTTCCAATTTTTCATCCATTATTTTGCACAATACACGAACAAGATCAATATTACGCCATTCATTTGAGCCACCAATATTATAAGTCTCTCCAATTTTTCCTCTGTGAAAAATTTTATCAATTGCTCTTGCATGATCAACAACATAAAGCCAATCTCTAATATTTTCTCCTTTTCCGTATATTGGAATTGTCTTGTTATTTTTGATATTGCTGATTACTAAGGGAAGTAGCTTTTCCGGAAATTGATTTGGCCCATAATTATTAGAACAATTGCTGATGACGATTGGCAAACCAAATGTATTATTGTAAGCCCTTACAAAATGATCAGAACTAGCTTTTGCAGCAGAATAAGGGCTTTTAGGATCATAAGAAGTTGATTCTAAGAAAAAATCCGTTAAGTTTTCGAGCGAACCATAAACTTCGTCAGTAGAAATATGATAAAACAATTTACCTTTTGTGTCTGTCCAATGATTTTTAGCAACATTTAACAAGGTAACGGTTCCTATAATATTGGTATTGATAAATTCCATTGGATTTAAAATAGATCTATCAACATGAGACTCTGCGGCAAGATGAATAACCCCGTCAAATTCATATTTTGTGAACAATTCATCTACTAACTTTTCATCACAAATATCCCCTTTGACAAACGAATAATTATCGGCATCTTCGATATCTTTTAAGTTTTCTAGATTTCCAGCATAGGTTAATTTATCTAAATTAACAACAAAATAGTCTTCGTATTTATTTACAAACAATCTAACTACATGTGAGCCAATAAATCCGGCACCTCCGGTAATTAAAATATTTTTCATCTGTTTATTTTTTATTTTTACATTATTGTCAGATGTTACTCCACGAAAAATAATCATTTCGTTGTGTGTAAATAATTATTTTTACATGTTCGTTTCATCTTTCTAATTTTGATTCTAGTTTTTCTAATGGGATTAATAAAACAATAGTCTCAACCAAAAGGGAATACAGTAATTAACAATAAAATTATTTTAGGTTTTTGGAGAAACCAACAATGCAAATATAAATTTAAAATAAAAAGAAAATGATTAAAAAAGCTTAAGGTTACTAATAAGAATTAAAAAATCTCACTGATTTTTTTGAGTTTTTCCAAATCCAAAACCTTAATTCTTCTACCTTTCAGATCGATAGAGCCTTCTTTCTTAAAATCAGACAGTTGTCTAATTACAGATTCGGTAGCAGTTCCAACAATATTAGCTACTTCTTCGCGAGTCAAAGAAACCTGAATATAATTTTCTTCGTCCAAACCAAAAGTATCAAAAAGGAGAAGTAAAACTTCAGCAACACGCTCTCTTAGTGTTTTTTGAGCTAAATCTAAAATATACTTATTTGATTCTCCGAGTTCTTTGCATGAAAGTCTAATTAAGTGCATTGAAAATTCGGCATTTTTGCTTGCCAATTCAACGAATAATTTAGAAGGAATAAAACATAAAATAGCATCTTCAATAACTTTTGCTGTTGTGCAAGAACTTTCGTCACTTAAAACCGAACGAAAACCTATTAAATCTCCGGGCTTTGCAAATCGAATTATTTGTTCTTTTCCATCAATTCCTGTTTTGTATAATTTAAGAACCCCTTTGTTTACACAATAAACACCTCCACCTTTATGACCTTCGTGATAAACAATATCTCCACGCTTATACAAGTTGCAAGCTTTTTCGTAGTTCAACAATTCTATTTGTTCTTTGCCCAAGTGTTTAAAACCTGTGTTTTCCTTAACAAAACAGTTTTCGCAAAATATGAAGTCATTATCGCTGTTTCTCATTTCACATATAAGATTTATACTTTTACATTTTTTACTATTTTTGCAAAATTAACTTATAAATCTAAAAAAAGAAATAAAAATGAAAGCAGAAAGAATTTCAACTAAATGGATTGACAATATGGGCTTTGAAACAGAAGTAAACGGACACAAAATTATTATAGATGCAATAAAATCTGTGGGCGGTTTAGATCGCGGACCTCAACCCAAACCTCTTATGCAAGCTTCTTTAGCCGGCTGTACAGCAATGGATGTAATTTCTATTTTGGGGAAAATGAGAGTTGAATTAGATGATTTTCAAGTACATGTTGAAGGAGAATTAACCGAAGAACACCCAAAACATTACAAAAGTATGCATATAATTTATGAATTTACAGGTAAAAATTTACCCATGGATAAACTTGAAAAAGCAGTCAACTTATCACAAGACAGATATTGCGGAGTTAGTTATACATACAAACAAGTAATGGAAATTACACACGAAATAATAATTAATGAAAAATAAAAAAAGCCACTTTTGTGGCTTTTTTTTATTTTCATCAAACTATTTAAAATCTAAATCCTACTCCTGCTGATACCGGATATACTTCTGGTCCTTTATTTTGATCAAACAAAGGTAAGAAATTGTAATTTGCAAATAAGTACCAATCGTTATACCCTACTCTTGCTGTTCCTTGATAAGAAAATTGAGTAACAGGCCAATTTGATGATTTGTCTTTATACTTAACAACGGTGTTACCATCTTTGTAAACCGTTTTCATTTTAGCTCCTAAGTTCATTGTTCCAATAACACCTGCTCCAATAAATATTCTTCTGTCTTTTTTATTAACCGGAATTTGAAATTCAATTAACAAAGGTACATTCATGTTAAAAGTTTTGAATCTATTTTTATCATATACAACATCAGATAACGTATTTGTTAATAGTCCATTTACATCAACTCCAAGATTAACATTTTGAATAAGTTCATAATTATTGAAAGAAAAACCCAAACCTGTAACTGCTCCTACATATCTGTTAAAAAAAGGAATACTAAATTGCAAAGGATTTATGCTATATTCCCAAGATTTATTGATAAGAGAAGTCATATAATCAGATTCACCGGGTAAATTAAGGGAGTATGTATTATCAACAAAAGTATTTACACCAAAAGTCATTCCTGACCAGTGACCTTTAAATTTCTTGTGTTTTTTCCCTTTACAATCATTATCATCATCGTCGTCATCAAAATCACCTATATTTACGTGTATATCACTTAATTCTTCTTGCAATTCTATTTTCAGCTCATCCATTTCTTCCGATAACTCAACAATAGCCTCATTTAAGTCTTCAATAATTTCTTCATTTACGTGAATCAATTCATCCAAGCTATCAATCTGTTTTTCATAGACATCTTCGCCATCAGGTTCTTCGGTATATGCATAAATTTGTTTATTCCATACATCTACTTCAGCTTGTTTTTCAGTAATTACATCTTGCATTTTAACTATTCCATCTTCTACAGAATTGAGAATTTCGTCCAGGTCAATATTGATCGTAATATTATTACTTTCATGATCAACTTTTACTTTTGTTGTGTCTTGTGCATTAACCACAAATGCTGCCAACACGATTCCTAATAATAAACTTAACTTTTTCATTTTTTTATTGTTTTAGATTTTGTAAAATTATGCGATTTTGTTTTTTATTTATTTGTACTCATTTGACGGTCTACTACGGTTTTTGTTACAAGAAAAATAAAAAAAAACAAAAGCACTCACTAAATCAACCTCTTACAAACAAAAAACTTAAAATAAAAATTAAGAATAACTTAGTCGTTTTTCATGTCAAGAATTAAATAACACTTTAAACCTCTTTTTTAAAAAAAAATCAAATTTCTATTTTTTGTCACTTTTTATTTCTACTTTACGAAGTTAAAAAAGTTTTACATTACACTAAAAAAAATTTGCAGTTTGGATATAAATATTTAAATTAGAGGC
>JAFGUD010000314.1 GCA_016938685.1 Bacteroidales bacterium
GATCCTTTAGCAATAATTGATTTTAAAAAACAAAAACGAGCATTTTTAAAGATTCAAGATGGCTGCAATAATTTTTGTACTTATTGCATTATCCCTTACACAAGAGGAAGAATCAGATCAAAGACAAGGAATGTTATTCTTGATGAAGTTAAACATTTAGTTGAAAACGGCCATATCGAAGTTGTATTAACGGGAATTCACACTGGAGGTTATGGTGAAGATTTGCATGATTACAGTTTTCAAGAACTACTGAAAGACCTAGAAACAGTTCCTGGTCTTAAAAGAATAAGAATATCTTCGATAGAAATAACAGAAATAAACGATGAAATCTTATCTGTAATTGCTGAATCGCATAAAATAGTTCATCATTTGCATGTTCCTTTGCAAAGTGGTAGCGACCGAATATTAAAATTAATGAACCGTAAATACACCACTAAAGAATATCAAAGTATGATTGAAACAATTAGAAATAAAATACCTGATGTTGCCTTTACAACTGATGTTATAGTTGGTTTCCCAGGAGAAACTGACGAAGATTTTGACGAAGCTTATAACTTCATAAAAAATGTCGGTTTTCAAGAATTACATGTTTTTCCTTATTCAAGAAGACAAGGAACAGTTGCTGATAAAATGCCAAATCAAGTTGATGGTAGAAAAAAGAAGGACAGAGTTCACAAATTGCTTGAATTAAGCGATAAATTGATGGAAGAACATATCAATAAGAATATAGGTTCAATTCATTATGTAATAGCAGAACAAATCAAAGACGGCTATTTAGTCGGACATTCAAGAGACTATATTGCTTTAAAATTTATTGGCGACGCAAAGTTTCTTGGTCAAGAAGTCAAGGTTAAAATTGTCAGCGCTGATAAACCTTATAACAATGCAATCTTGGTATAAAAAAATCCTCTTTTAAATAGAGGATTTATTTTTTCTTATTTTTCTTATTTTTCTTTTCTTTCTTGTTCAATTTAGCGGGTTTAAATTTCTTTTGAACTTTCTTAGAGTTTTTAACAACGTCATATGCCAATATATTGTCATTTTCATGGTTAACTAAACGATAAGGATTATTTTCGTTAATATTCAAAGGCAATTCATAAAGGAAAGCAATCATTGGAGTTAACATTTGATATTTATTGATAGCTTTAATTAAACCTTTAACTTTTTTGGATTTTTCCCATTGATATAAGACGCGTTCGTTGTCATCTAATACCAATATGATGAGTTCGCTTTTATTCTTGTCAGCTGAAGTAAAACTTCTCAACAATACTTGTTCAGGCAAGTTTTTATAGAAATACTCCAAGTATTTTTTAGTTAATTTTTTCCCTTTACTCTTTAATGATTTAAAAGTGTTGGTGTTATCTACTGTATACTTGTTTATTAAGTTTTCTATCAACATATTGCCGTTATATTTTTTATTGATAGTTTTATCAAAATTTTTATAAAAACGTCTGTATCTAGCTTTATATTTACGTTTAGTAATGATTATCCCTAACAAACTCAAGACGAGAATTCCCGCAACAACAATAATTATTATGCCGGTTATGTCTAACGCTAAAAATCGTAAAATGTTGTCCATAATCATTCCCTTTCTCGAATCTTTGATTTCTTTATCATAAATTTTAATTTCTTGTTTAATTTTACCACAAATACGCAGTTAAATAAATATATTTTCAAAAAAAATAAGTTTACTTTTAGATAATAATTTAGTATAATACTAGATGGTAAGAAAAGGGGTGAAAGCAATGGCTAAAACTGTCGTCAGAGAAAACGAGACAATTGAAGATGCGCTTAGACGTTTTAAACGTGATGTTTCGCGTTCGGGAAATCTTGCTCAAGCCCGTAAAAAAGAGTATTATGAAAAACCAAGTGTTACCAAAAAATTAAAACTACGCGCTAATAAGGCTCGTAAAAAATAACAATTTACAAATTTTGACAATTCCATGAATTGTCATTATTTTTTTCAAGTAAGTATTTTTTTTGAACTTATGATATAATAAATTTATCAAAAGTACACTTTGAAATTGAAGGGGGACTATATGAACCAAAAACTAGAGAAAACCATTAAATGGCTATATCGAAACGGCAGACCGATTGATGTTGCCAGATATGAATATCTATTTCATGGCACTAAAAAAGAATCAGTTGAAAGAGCATTAAAAAGCTATCAGAACAACGATGGCGGTTTTGGACACGGCTTTGAACCTGATTTTCAAAATCCTTTCTCATCGCCAATTCAAACATGGATGGCTTTTGAAGTTATTGAGGAACTAAATTTAGATAACAAGAATGAGATTGTCAAAAATGTTTTAGATTATTTAGTAAATAAAGCACCTCGCATCGATGGTCTTTATCCAGCAACAATTCCTACTAATAATTCCTATCCACA
>JAFGUD010000315.1 GCA_016938685.1 Bacteroidales bacterium
ACACATTTATTTTATCTGCAAAAACAAATTCGACCGGAAAAGCCTGTTCCGAATTTAGGTTATTTTTACGCTTATTTTTTTCGGGGCGGGAGTTGATTATTTAAGCTAAAATACAAACTTTAATAAACACAAAATAAAACAAAGATGAAAAACAAACTAAATGTAATAATACCAGCGAAACAAGAAAATATTTTATCTAATTTATCAACTTTTTTCGATGAAATAGATAATAACCAAATGAATTTAATTAATGGAGGAACAGCAGTACCTGTAAACTGTCGAAGAGGTTATTCAACTTATGATGATGATGGATATACCGGTATGAGCTGCAAATGTGGATATTCAGATTAGTTATTAATTTAAAACTGCCAAATCATAAAGGCAGTTTTTTATAATTTTATTATTATGATTTGGTCAAAATACAATATAGATTTTCAAATAAAAGACTCCAATTCAATTGGTGTTTATAACACATATAGCAATAGTTTTATTGAAATTGAAAAAAAATTATACGCAAAAATCAACGAATACCTAGAAAATAGCAACAATAATCTACCAGCAGAAACATTAAATAAATTAAAAGCCAATAGCATTTTAACTAAAAATGATGAAGATATCTTTAATATTCTAAGATATAAATATTTAAGCAGTATTTTTTCATTTAATACTTTAGAATTAACAATTGCCCCAACAGCAGACTGTAATTTTAATTGTCCTTATTGTTTTGAGAAAAACAAACCAAATATATATATGAATAAAACAACCGCAGACAATATTATCAATTTTATAAAAAGTTTTAATAAAAAGACTGAAATTCTTTGGTTTGGAGGAGAACCTCTTCTAAACTTTAACAGAATAAAATACATGAGCAATATATTAACTACACAAAATATTGATTTTTCTGCTTCAATTATTACAAATGGCTACTTATTGGACGAAAATAAAATTAAAGAGTTTAAAAATCTAAAAATAAATAACGTTCAAATAACATTTGATGGTTTATCTGATACACATAATAAACGAAGACGTCATAAAAAAGGATACCCAACTTTTAATAAAATATTAAATAATATTGATACATTATACAAATATACTATTAAAGATAATATTTTCATAAACATTACAATCACAATTGATGAAACAAATAAAAATGAATTCTCAGAAATATTTGTTTTTTTAAAGGACCGTTATAGTGAATTGTTTAACAGAAACTTAATTAATATTCCATTTAACTTCGTTGAGTCAAGAACAAATCAAGCAAACAATTGCAAAATGAATAACTCAGAACGTTTGAATTTTATCCTCGAGCTATTTGAAAACAATAAAATTCCCAAGGCATATGTTCTTAAATATTTATATCCAAAACAAAATATTCATCCTTGTATGATGCGCAAAATAAATTCATTTGGTATCGGAGCAAGTGGCAATATTTATAAATGTCTTGAAGATTTTGACAATGAGCAAAAATCGTTAGGTAATTTGAATAACAAAAAAATAGACACCTTAAAACTAGCGAGCTTATCATTAAAAAAAGACGTATTTGAAGATAAAATATGTCAAGAATGCATTTATCTTCCATTATGTGGAGGTGGTTGTCCTTATGATTTAATAAATAATACAAGAAAAAATTATTCAGAAAATTGTGTTCTTTTCAAAGAAAGAATTCCTGAAATATTAAGTAAATATTACTTTTACACAAGATGAAAAAAATTCTTATTTTTACAATACTCTTATTTATTACAACTATAAACGCTAACTCCCAAATAAAAGGTGTTATAGTTGACTCACTGAGTTCTGACTTAATGCAATACTGTACTGTCAGTATTACTGATTCCTCTGATTTCTTAGTTGCTATTGCAGTAAGTGATAATCTTGGAAATTACAATATAATATGCAATGAAACAGGATTTTATAATTTGAGAATAAATTTTACAGGTTACAAAACATTTAATAAAGAAATTAAAATTAATAGTTTCCCTTTTATTTTAGATACAATTACCTTAAACCCTGATTATAAAGAAATAGATAAAATTACAATCCAAAGTAAAACAAATTATTATAAAGAAATAGCAGATAAAACAATTGTTACATTAAACGAACAAACAATAAAATCAAAACCTAATGTTTTTCAGTCTTTAAAAACAATTCCTGGTATCGAAGTTGATACTAAGACAAGGAATATAAGTGTATTTGGAAATAACAATACTCTTATTCTTATAAATGGAATAATAAAAACTTCTTATGATATTTCAGAATTAAAAACAAAAGATATATTTAAAATTGAAATAATAACTAATCCTGGGGCTAAATATAATTCCGAATACACAGCTGTAATAAATATTATAACTAAAAATATACTCCAAAAAGGGTTTTCTGCTACTATTAATACTGAATGTTATGTCCCATTTATATACAATTTTACTGATTTAAAATTAGAGTATGGTTTTAATAAACTAAAATTATTTGCATCTTATCATTTATTTTTAAGGCGTTCCTCTGAAATAAACAGTATAATTACACATTATAACATATATGAAATAATCGACACAACAAAAGACAATGGTCAAAGAGAACAAATAAATCATTTTATTAAAATAGGTATAGATTATTTTATTAATCAAAAAAATTTTTTCAGTGTATTCACGACAATTGGTTATTACAAACAAAAAATCCCTTCAAGCTATTCAATGGCATTATATGTTAATAACATAAAAGAAAACTCATCAAATTTGAATAAAACAAATAATTCTTTTAATATTGGTAATAATTATTCAATTTATTTCAATCATTCTTTTAATGAAAAAAGCAAATTTAATATATATGCAAGTTATAATAGAACATCTTTAAACAATTCTTTATTATCGTCTGGATATCTTTTTAATGAATATTATTATCACAAATACGATTTAAGTTACATGAAAAATTCTTTTTTTGCAGAATCAAACTTTACTACAGTTTTAAAAGATTATAATATTGAAATTGGAGCAAATTATTATTACAGATCTGTGATAAATATAATTACTGATAGCGACTCTGTTTCTCAAATAAATTATCGCGAAAAAAGACCTCGTTATTATACGAATATCTCCCGAAAAATAAAAAAAACAGCAATAAATATTGGTTTAAGTTCTGATTTCTACAAATCAAATTCTGATGTCAAATTAAACTTTTATTTTTTACCTTCTTTTAGTGTTTCACAACAAATATCAAAGAACCATTTTATATCAATAAATTATGCTCGTAAAATAATCTATCCTGAAACAAAACAAATAAACACTAACTATACATACACAACAGATTCTTTGACCTATTTCACAAACAACTCCAACCTTAAACCGTCTTTGATAGATAGGCTTCAATTTTCATATACTTTCAGAAAAAATTCTTTTTTTATTAAGAATTATTTTTTTTATGAATTCGTAAACAATCCAATACAATATAATATAATTCATAAAGACGACAACACATTTATTTCACAAGAAAACATCGGTTATTCAAATAAATATGGTACTCAAACAATATCTTCATTTGTGTTGTTTGACGAAAGGTTGACCGTTTCTCCTTCTTTTAGCATATATAATAACAGTTATTTTAACAATAATTCATTAAATTCTAATTGGTCCTGCGATATTAGTTTCTATACTGATTATTATTTTGATTCTGGCTTTGATGTTTTTTTTAGTCTATATTTAGAATCGAAGAAAGCTATTTTTAAAGGATACTCTACTTCATCTCCAATGTTTGATTTTGGTATTAGCAAAAATTTTTGCAAGGATGCTCTAAATATTTTGATTGATTTTACTCCGCTAAATGACTACTATACAAAAACTTACGATATTGAAAACACTACAATATTTGAAGCAAATACAGAATTTTACAGAAACATTTATTTTCAAATTAATTATAATTTTAATAGAGGAGAAATTTTACGGTCAAATAGAAACAATACGATTGAAAAAGACTTTTAAGTTATGTCGTTCCCACATTACAAACAACTTGATGCAATGGATTGCGGTCCCACATGTTTGCGCATGGTTGCCAAACATCACGGGAAATCGTATAGTTTAGAAAATCTAAGGCAAAAAAGCAAAATTACACGCGAAGGTGTATCTCTTCTTGGAATTTCAGAAGCTGCCGAAGCTATTGGAATGCGTACAATGGGTGTTAAAATTACTTTTGAGCAATTAGAAAAAGAAGCACCTTTGCCGGCTATTGTTCATTGGAAACAAAATCACTTTGTTGTTGTTTATAAAATAGTCTCCTCGCCTCGTAGGAAAGGTCAGGAGAGGTCTTACAAAATCTACATCGCAGACCCTGCTGCCGGTTTATTGGTTTATACAAAAGAAGAATTTATACAAAACTGGATAAGTACAAAATCAGAAAAAGAAAACAAAGGAATAGCTTTGCTTCTTGAACCTACTCCTGACTTTTATTCTCAAAAAGATGAAAAAACAGACAAAAAAAATCTGAAATTTCTTTTTAAATACCTGAAACCTCACAAAAAATTCATAGTACAACTTTTTATCGGCTTATTAGCCGGTAGTTTACTACAACTTCTTTTTCCTTTTCTAACACAATCAATTGTCGATTTTGGTATTTCTAATCAAAACTTAAACTTTGTTCAGCTTGTTTTAATTGCACAATTAGTTTTGTTTGCAAGTAAAACATCAGTTGAGTTCATTCGCAACTGGATTTTACTACACATAAGCACCAGAATAAACATTTCGCTTATCTCCGATTTTTTAATCAAATTAATGAAACTGCCTATTCGTTTTTTCGACACAAAAATGATAGGCGATATTTTGCAACGAATAAGCGACCACAACCGTATAGAAAATTTTTTAACATCTACAACGTTAGAAGTGTTATTTTCTGTATTTAATCTCATCATTTTTGGAGCAATATTGGCTATTTATAGTTTAAAAATTTTACTAATATTTCTTGTAGGTAGTATAATATACAGCTTATGGGTTTTGGTATTTATGAAAAAACGGCGTGATTTGGACTTCAAACGTTTTTCGCAAATGTCTGATAATCAGAGCAATTTAATTCAATTAATTACCGGAATGCAGGAAATTAAACTTAATAACTGCGAACGACAAAAAAGATGGGACTGGGAACGTATTCAGGCAAGGATTTTTAAAATTAATGTAAAAAGTCTTTCACTTAATCAATTTCAGCAAGGTGGTTCTTCTTTTATTAATGAAACAAAAAATATTTTAATTTCTTTCGTTGCCGCAACTTCTGTAATAAAGGGTGACATGACTCTTGGTATGATGTTAGCGGTTCAATATATTATAGGTCAACTAAATACTCCTATCGCCCAAATGATAAATTTTACTCGTTCGGCACAAGATGCTAAAATTAGTCTTGAAAGACTTGGTGAAATTCACGAAAAAGAAGACGAAGAAAATATTAACGATGACAAAATAAATATTTTACCGGAAAACAAAACTCTAGAAATTTCAGATTTATCATTCGAATATGAAGGAGCTGGTACCGATTTGGTTTTAAAAAATATAAATTTAGTAATTCCCGAAAAAAAAATAACAGCAATAGTCGGCACAAGTGGTAGCGGAAAAACAACTCTTATAAAACTTTTGCTTGGTTTTTATCCGCCAAAAAAAGGTGAAATTACAGTAGGAAAAACAAGATTGGAAAATTATAGTCAGAAAATGTGGAGAGAAAAGTGTGGCGTTGTAATGCAAGATGGCTTTATATTTTCAGACACAATTGCAAATAACATTTCAGTAAGCGATGAAATAACCAATTTGGAAAAATTACAAAATTCAGTTCGTATTGCCAATATTCAACCTTATATTGACAGTTTACCGTTGTCATTTAATACAAAAATAGGAATGGAAGGAACAGGTTTAAGCCAAGGACAAAAACAAAGAATTTTGATTGCCAGAGCAGTATATAAAAGTCCTGATTTTATATTCTTTGATGAAGCAACTAATTCTCTTGATGCAAACAACGAAAAAATCATTATGGAAAATTTGAATAAATTTTTCGAAGGAAGGACAGTTGTTGTAGTTGCTCACAGGCTTAGTACCGTAAAAAATGCAGATCAAATAGTAGTTTTAGAAAAAGGAGAAATTGTAGAAATAGGTAATCATGCAGAACTTACTGAGAAAAAAGGTGCATATTATGAATTAGTAAAAAATCAACTTGAACTTGGAAATTAATTGTACGAGATATGAAATATAAACTCGACAAACTCGAATACTCGACAAACTCGATAAACTCGACAAACTCGAATACTCGACAAACTCGATAAACTCGATAAACTCGATAAACTCGATAAACTCGAATACTCGACAAACTCGAATACTCGACAAACTCGATAAACTCGATAAACTCGATAAACTCGACAAACTCGAATACTCGACAAACTCGATAAACTCGACAAACTCGAATACTCGACAAACTCGATAACTTTATGAACTGAGAATAATGCCAGAAGATAATAATAACATAGAATTAAGAAGCGAAGAAATTCAGGAAATTATTGGAACTATCCCTAATTGGATTATTAGATGGGGAATTACAATAATTTTAATAACAATTACTGTTTTGTTTATTGGAAGTATGTTCTTTAAATACCCCGATGTGGTAAATTCTTCAATTGTTGTAACAACTGAAAATCCTCCAGCAAGTATTATCGCAAGAACAAACGGGAAAATAGACACTATTTTTGTAAAAAACAATCAAAAAGTCGCTGAAAATCAAATACTTGCAATCATTAGCAATCCCGCTGATTATAAAATTATTTTATATCTCTCAAATCTACTGGAATCTGTTGACATATTTAATATTGATTCAAATTCATATTCATTTATCAACTCAAATCTCAATTTAGGCGAAGTACAATCTGATTTTTCAATTTTTATTAAATCATTGACAGATTATTATAATTTTCAGGAAATCAATTTTCATAAACAAAAAATCACAGCTATAAAACAACAAATAAATGCAACAAACGAATATATTTATGATTTAATTCAACAAAAAAAGACACTTTACAACGAATTGCTAATTTCCAATAAACAATTAGAACGAGACTCTTCCCTACTAAACTCAGAAGCAATATCAATGGCTGATTTTGAAAAAACTCAATCAAATTATTTGCAAAAAAAATACTCATTTCAAAACGCAAAAACCACTATTTCCAATACTAAAATACAAATATCTCAATTGGAACAATCAATACTAGACCTGCAGTTATCATACATTAATGAAAAAAAGAGACTAGAAACAGAACTAAGAAAAAACCACGAAATTCTCAAAAGCAGTATTAAAAAGTGGGAACAAAATTATGTTCTAACAACACCTGTTTCGGGTCAAGTAATTTTCACAAAAATATGGTCTGATAATCAAAATGTTATTTCGAGTGATAATGTTTTTAATGTTGTACCACAAAAACAAAGCTACCTAACCGGTAGACTACAATTACCAATAGAAGGTTCAGGGAAAGTTGAAGTTAATCAAGTTGTTAATATCAAATTTTCAAATTATCCATACATGGAATATGGTGTCGTTAAAGGTAAAATTAAGTCTATTTCTCCTGTTCCTACTGAAAATTTCTATGTGGTTTTAGTTGATTTTCCTGATTCATTAACAACAAATTACGGAAAAATCCTGCCTTTTACACAAGAAATGTCAGGTACTGCTGAAATTATTACTAAAAACACATCACTTTTGAGCCGATTATTTAGTCCTATCAAATATATCAAAGAAAAATTCAAAAGAAATGATTAAAAAATTTAAAATAATTATTCTTTTTTATTTGTTCCTATTTTCAGGCAATATTTTAGCACAAGAAAATGCAACATGGACATTAAACGATTGTATTAAATTTGCATTAAACGAAAATTTACAAATAAAACAAAGCGAAAATAATAACAAAATTGCCGAAAATAATTATAAACAAAGCTATCTTATTTTATTGCCAAATTTGAATACAAATGCTGGTAGAAACCTAAATTACGGAGATAAATTTAATATTTATACCGGAAATTATGAACAGGGTTTTTCCACCGGAGACAATTTTTCTGTTAGCAGTAATTTGACATTATTTAATGGTTTCTATAATCTTAATACCATAAAAAAAAACAAACTTACACTTCTTGCAAAAGAGCAGGAAGCAGAAACCATAAAAAATAACCTAATAATTGATGTTGTCTTTGCTTATTTGAACATATTGTTTAACATGGAGCTGTATAATACTGTTAATCAACAAATTGAAAGCACCAAAAGCGAATATAAAAAAACAAAAATACTTATTGACGCAAACAAAATAACAAAAAATACGCTTTTTGATATTGAAGCTCAATTAACAAAAGAAGAGTATTTTCAACTAGATGCACAAAATAATTTAAACTTAGCATACTTAAATTTATATTCTTTGTTAAATATTGAATTAAAAGACTCTTTTAAAATTTCGTTACCGGACTCTGAACTTTTGTCACTAATCAAACCGGAATATTCACTAGAAGAAATGATTGATTATTCCCTAAAAAACAATCCCAAAGTAACGAGCTCAGAATACGAACAACAGATTGCTGAAACAAACATAAAACTATCAAAAAGTAATATTTTCCCCAAAATTACAATCTTTGGGCATCTAACAACCAGCTATTCATCAGCATATACTGCAATAGATTACAATTCGGCTCCTGAATTTACAGGAACAAATTCTACTTTATACATAACAGAATCAGGAGAAAATATATATCAAAAAAATTACAATTACAGCACTTACATAGTAAATTACAACAATCAACTCAACGATAACTTATACAATTATTTCGGCGCAAATTTGAGCATACCTATTTTCAACGGTGGAGTAGTTCATAACAATATTCAAAATTCGAAAATTGAATTTGAAAATGCCAATTATTCTTTGGAAATTACAAAAAATGAAATTACAGAAATCATAACAAAAGCATATTACGAAGCAGAATTAGCATTTAAAAAATATGTTTTTTCAGAAAAAATGTACAAAGCACAAAAACTATCTTACGAAAACGCCAAACAAAAATATAACGCCGGAACAATTAGTTTTTTTGATTTTAGACTTTCTAAAGCCGAACTTTACAACGTAAACTCCGAAATGGTTCAAGCAAAATATGATTACTTATTCAAAACATTAGTGCTTGATTTTTATATGGATAAAAAGGCTTTTTTCTAATTTTTTTCAGGTCTGAAGTAAAATTTTGCTTAATTAAGAGATAACTTATCCAGATGAGCAAATTTTATCAACAACACTTATTAGAAATCAAAATAAACTAAATTTTCAGCAACTAACTGGCATATTTTCAACAGAAGCACACGTATTTACCTGCAAATTTTCGTACAATAAAAAACAACACTTTTCTAACCTTTCGTCAAAATTATTCACTATTGATTTTTTTAAAATTTACTTTTATTCTGAATTTTATAAAAAAAAAGAATGAAAAAAAACAATCTTTTCCCCCGAAATGCAAGTTATTGGAACAAACTTGTTCAAAAGTTTTATAATCTGAATGCAAAGATTTCAAAACTTATTTTTACTAAAACCACATCTGCAACAGAAATAAATTTTTTACTTGAAAGATTAAATAAACTGTTTAAAAAACTAAGTCATTTAAAAACTAAGGTTGGTTTTAAAATTGCCGGAACTGCTTTGGCGTTAATGCTTGCAACAACATCAGCAAATGCGCAAAATTTTACAAATATCGGCTTCCTTCAGGCTAACGGAACAGATATTGACGTAGGATATTTATCAAATCCATTTTTTGCAGATATAGATAATGATGGAGATTTAGATTTATTCCTAGGCGGATATGCCGGAAATATAAAAGTATTTTCAAACAATGGACAAGGAGTTTTTTCTGCCGGTATAAATCTTCAGGCAAATGGGTCGGACATTAACGTAGGAGGATATTCAAGTCCGGCTTTTGCAGATTTAGACGAAGACGGAGATTTAGACCTTTTTATTGGCAATTACTCGGGATATATTGTTGTTTTTACAAATAATGGAAGTGGAATTTTTTCAGGCTTAGGTCTTTTTCAGGCAAATGGAGCAAATTTAGATGTAGGCGATTATGCTACTATTGTTTTTACAGACTTCGAAAATGATGGAGATTTAGACTTATTTGTGGGTAATTATGACGGAAATATCAAAGGATATCTCAATAATGGAAGTGGAATTTTTACAGGTGGTGGAAATTTTATTGCAGATGGAACCGAAATTGATGTAGGTAAATTTGCAAAACCTTTTTTTGTTGATATTGATGACGACAGTGACATAGATTTACTAGTAGGAAACTATTACGGTAACATCAATGTATTTATAAAAAACACATCTTTTTTTGCTTCTTCAGACCTAATGGCAGATGGAAGCGAAATCGACGTTGGATTAATTGCCAGTCCTACTTTTGTAGATATTGACAGTGATGGTGATTTGGATCTCATTGTTGGAGATTATTACGGAACGATTAGCTTTTTTAAAAATTTGGAAATAAATGTTAATAATAGTAAACTTCAAGAGTCTGAAATTACAGTTTCACCAAATCCTACTAAAAATTTAATAACAATATCATATCTTGAAAATCTTGAAAATTACAATGTTCAAATTATCGACATAAGCGGGAAAATTGTAGAATCATATACTAATCTAAATGAGAACAGTTTGCAAATTGATTTAAGTGGGCATAATAAAGGCATATATATTTTGAAAATATTTAATGATAATGTCATAAAGACTTCAAAAATAATTTTGGAGTAAGTTTAATTTTAAATAAAACTCTCGATTATAATCGAAAGTTTTTAAATAATTCTTAACTACTAATGCGGATTAAGAGTTGAAAAGTACTGGCAGGTGGAAAACACCTGCCACAGCCACTTTGCCTAAATCAAATGTTTTCACCTGATTTAAACAAAACACCTAATATGCTGATTTTATGTTCGGTGTTTAAACCCTTAATTCGCATTACTAACTTAATTAGAAAACTCTCACACACCACGCACTCCAGTTATTTATTTAATAAATTTCAAACTCTCACTTTCAAACAACACAAAATCAAAGTTAATTTTAAATTCATGCAAATAATTTTGTTATGAAGAAAAATAGTTATTTCTTTGTAAACTTTTTTGCCTGGCAGAAACTACAAACTACTAAAAATCAAATAATTACAAAGAAAATTTCAGAAATGAGTTTAAGCAAATTAAGAAATATCGGCATCGCAGCGCACATCGACGCAGGAAAAACTACCGTTACAGAAAGAATACTTTTTTACACAGGAGTAAATAGAAAAATGGGGGAAGTTCACGACGGTCAAGCTACAATGGACTTTATGAAACAAGAACAAGAAAGAGGAATTACTATTGCTTCGGCAGCAATTTCTTGTGCTTGGAATGACCACAGTGTTAATATTATAGATACTCCCGGACACGTTGACTTTACTATTGAAGTTGAACGTTCTTTAAGAGTAATCGACGGAATGGTAGCGGTTTTCTGTGCTGTTTCGGGTGTTGAACCACAAAGCGAAACTGTATGGCATCAAGCTGACAGATATAGAGTTCCTCGTATTGCTTTCGTGAATAAAATGGATAGACAAGGAGCTGATTTTATCGGTGCTGTTTCTCAAATGAACGAATATCTTGACGCAAACGCGTTTGCTTTTCAGCTGCCAATGGGAGCCGAAGAAGAATTTGAAGGAATGGTTGATTTAATCACTCTAAAAGCTTTTAAATTTGATGATACCACCAGATTTGAAATTGAAATTCCCGAAGAATACAAAGAAAAAGCAAAAGAACTAAGAGACGAACTCATAGAAAAACTTGCTGAATACGACGATGAACTAATGGAATTATTCTTTGATGAACAAGAGATTCCTGCCGAACTATTAAAAAAAGTCGCAAGAAAAGCAACATTAAAACTTCTTATTACTCCGGTTTTTTGTGGTTCTGCTTACAAAAACAAAGGCGTGCAACTTGTTTTAGACGCTGTTATTGATTACTTACCTTCTCCAATTGATGTTGGAGCAGTTGTTGGAGTTGATGTTGATGACGAAGAAAAAACTATCACCAGAAATCCTTCTTGCAAAGATCCTTTTTCTGCTCTGGCTTTCAAACTAATCAACGACCCGTTTGTAGGACAACAAACATTTATCAGAATTTTTTCCGGCACCCTGAAAAGCGGAATGGCAATTATGAACACAACAAAAGGTAAAAAAGAAAGAATCGGTCGTATTTTTAGAATAAAAGCAAAAGAAAGAGAAGAAATTAGTGAAGCAACAGCAGGCGAAATTGTTGCACTTGTTGGATTAAAACTAACAAAAACAGGAGATACATTAACCGATATGGACGCACCATTATTTCTTGAAAACATTCACATTCCACCTCCTGTAATTGAAATGAAAATTACACCTGAAAAAAGAAACGAGCAAGAAAAACTCGGAATGTCTTTAAGCAAATTGGCTAATGAAGATCCGTCATTTAATGTTCGTTTTGACGAAGAAACCGAAGAAACAATTATTGCCGGAATGGGCGAATTACACCTTGAAATTTTAATTGACAGACTAAAAGATGAATTTAAAGTAAATGTTGAAGTAGGTGCTCCAAGTGTTTCATTACGAGAAACTTTCACTGCCGAAAAACAGTTACGTTACAGATATGCTAAACAATCCGGTGGTAAAGGACAATTCGCTGAAATTGAATTCAGAATTGAGCCTAATCATGGCAAAGGATTTGAATTTGTTGATCAAATTAAAGGTGGTTCCATTCCACAAGAATATATTCCTTCTGTTAAAAAAGGTATTGTAAAAACTTTAGCTGACGGAGTAATGGCAGGTTATCCTGTTGTAGATGCAAAAGTTGTTCTTATCGACGGAAAACACCACCCTGTAGATTCATCAGATTTTGCATTCCAAACTTGTGCTTCTATTCTTTTCAAAGACTGTTTCATGAAAGCGAATCCTACTCTATTAGAACCTATCATGAAAATAGAAGTAAATACTCCTGACGATTTCATTGGAAACGTAGTTGGTGATTTGAACAAAAGAAGAGGGAAAATTGAATCTATGCGTCGTTACAGAAAAGGTTCACAAAAACTTAGCGGACATGTACCTTTAATGGAAATGTTTGGTTATGCCACTGCGTTAAGAAACGTAACCAGCGGAAGAGCAAATTATTCAATGGAATTTGCAAATTACGAACCTGTTACAGCCTCGGTTCAAGAGGCAGTGCTGAAAGAAGTTGCTGAAAAGAAAAGATTAAGACATCAATAGTCATCAAAACCCACTTTTATTTAGTGGGTTTTTTTATTATTTTTGCTAAAACAATTGATTCATTATTTTTCAGATTTGTAATTTGATAATAGTTGATTTTCTAGTGTTTACACAAAAAATGATTTTACACAAAATTAACTTTTATAACAAAAACAATCGAATATTAGTCAAAATGATTGTTCTAATAAATTATTGAAAATGAAAAAAGAAATTAAAATTTTATTATTCATAATTATTACAACTATGCCACTTTTTGCACAACAAGATCACATTGCCAAGTTTTTAAAATGCGGCTTACCCAAACTCGAAGATTATAAATGCTTTGATTATTCGACTATTGAAGCTACAAATCCTATTGAATGGGAATTATCTGATGATTATAATAAAAAACAAATCCCCAAAAGATTTTTGGCACAAATGGCTTTTATGCGTACGGCTTCTTTTATGGTAATAAAAGACGGAAAAATATTACACGAAGAATATTGGCTAAACTATACTGAAAATTCAAAAATGAATTCTTTTTCTGTTGCCAAAAGTATTGTTGCTCTTTTAGTTGGAATAGCAATAAAAGATGGTAAAATTCAAAGTATAAACCAGAAAGTAAAAGATTTTATACCTTACTACTCCGACGGACTAGATAGCAATCTGACAATTATTGATTTATTATCAATGAGTTCCGGAACAAACTGGACAGAAGAATTTGCTAATCCTATGTCTGATATTGCAATAGCATATTATGGCTCTTCACTGGATAGCTTGATGATAAAAACTCATTTGGAAGAAAGTCCGGGCAATAAATGGCATTACCAATGTGGCAACACTGTTATTTTGGCAATGATTCTGGAAAAAGCTACCGGGCAAAAAATATATGAATACGCCCAAGAAAAGCTTTGGACACCATTAGGAACTACAAACGATGCGTATTGGGGAAAAGACAATCCTGATGGAATGACAAAAGCATTTTGCTGCTTTTATGCAACTCCAAGAGATTTTGCAAAATTAGGTCTTTTGGTTCTTAATAATGGAAAATTTAATGGTCAACAAATAGTTCCGGCAGAATTTATCGAAGCAGCAACACAACCAGCTAACTGGCTGACTTACAAAGGCAAACCGGTTGATTTTTACGGACTTCATTTTTGGTTGGTCAATTTCCACAAAAAGAAAATTCCGTACATGTCGGGTGTTTTTGGGCAATATATATTTATTTTCCCGAAACAAAATGCAGTTGTTATTCGTTTTGGCGAAATGCTAAACGAATTAAAAATACAACCCATTCATCCTGACGTACCCTTATATCTAAAAGTAGCAGATAAATTTATCTAAACTAAAAACCCAAACGCTATGAAAACAAAACAATTTCTTTTTTCAGCTTTATTTTTAATTACAATTGCGTTATTAGTAAACGCTTGTGCAACAGCATATACTCCAAATGTTGTTAATGTCCCGTTATTGAATAACAAAACTGAAACACAAATCAGCCTTCACGCAGGAATGAATGGTACTGATGCGCAGGTTACTTATGCTGCAACAAAAAATATCGGCGTAATGGTAAACTATAGTTACAAAAATAACACATCAGATTCCTCAAGCTCGTTCCATTCACATAATTTTATCGAAGGAGGCATCGGTTATTATACAGTGTTTTCCAAACAAGGACATTTTGAACTTTTTGCCGGCTATGGAATGGGAAATGTAGAAGCATTAGCAGAAACAAGTATCTCTTCGAGCTACGTGAATGCTACTTTCCAAAGAATATTTATTCAACCTGATTTTGGCTTTTCTTCTTCATTTTTTGACATAGGTTTTTCACCAAGAGTTGTTTATGTCATTATGAAACCAGAACAATTTCAGTACTCTTCAATCAATAATTTTTTTGTAGAACCAACAGGAATAATGCGATTTGGATTCAAATATTTCTTTTTCACTTCGCAAGTAGGTGTTTCGTTACCTCTACAAACTATTGAAAGTTCAGACTGGTTTAATTATAATCCATTTATCATGTCTTTTGGAATGCAAATTAAGCTTTTCAAAATATACGACCAAAACGCACGCTATTAATAATTATAAATTACAACATATACTTTTGCTAAATGACGCATTTAAAAAGCAAACTGAATTTCACTTTGGCAATACTGTTAATCAGTATTGCTTTTGTTGCATGTAGTCCTACCAAATACGTAGAAAAAGGAGAATATGTAGTTGATAAAGTAGTAATTGAAAGTGACAATAACCGAATAAGCAAATCTAAACTAAAAAGTGTTGTTCAACCACAACCTTTAAAAAAACTTGTAGGTGTATATTCTTTTAGAGCAAGAATTTACAATATTCCAAATCCCAAAAAAGATGGGAAAAGAAACGCAAAAAAACAAAAAAAACTAGAAAGAATAAACAAAAGAAGAGACACAAGATTTGATAAAGAAACACAAAAAATTTTAAGCAAAAGAAACATTCAAATAAACAAATCAGAAAGACTTTTACTAGAGGGTGATACTATAGGTTATTTAAACGCAAAAAAAGAAGCTGAAATATTAACCGAAAAATGGAATTTCAGGAAAATTCACGCTCCTGAAATGAAAAACGAAAACAAAAAGAAAGATGTTTTTGCCGTTTATGAATTTCTTAGACGAATAGGACAAAAACCTGAACTATTTGACACTATGCTCGTTAATTATTCAACACGTCAAATTGGAGTTTATCTAAAAAATCAGGGATATTTTAACAGCAAAGTTGATACAACTTTCAAATTTAAGAAAAAAAGAGTAAAAATTACTTATACAATAAAATCCGGAAAGCCTCTTAAAATAAGTTCTGTTGCATATAATTTCCCTGATTCTGCAATAGAAATGCAAAATTTTTTCATAAAAGAGGACTACAAATTTAAGCCGGGAAAAAACTTTGACGTAGGTGAACTTGAAAACTTTAGAACAAATTTAGCTACAAAATTCCGTGATAATGGATTTTACTATTTTTCAAAACAGCTAATTTCATATAAACTGGATACAATTGGCAAATATGAAAACGCAACGCTATTTGTTAATTTCAACAACAACATAAACAAGAAAGTATATGAAAAATGGAAAATCAGAGATATTTACATTCACAGCGATTACGACGCTAACTTAGCACTTCAAGATCCAGGGGCTTATTATAATCACCTTGATACTGCAGAAATATCCAGAGATTTATTTATATACAATCAAATTCAATTTAAACAACAAGTAGTAAAACCAAGGCTAATTTTAAATGAAATTTATATTTATCCTGATAGTTTATACAAATTAAAATACACAAAATCCACATATTCTCATTTATCAAAATTCAAAATTTACAAATTAACAAATATTCAATTCCAAGAAGTAACCAATGACAGCACAGGTAATTATCTTGACTGCGATATCCAATTAACTCCCGACAAAAAGAAATCAATTATTTTTGACCTTGAAAGCACAAATACTTCAGTAAGTGTTGGGGCTGCCGGAAATACCATGTTTTCTCATAAAAATCTCTTCCACGGTGGAGAAGTTCTTGATGTTAAGCTTCAATTAGCACTAGAAAAACAAAAAACACAGGATTCTACGGCTAAATTCTTTTCTTTCAACACTCAAGAATATACATTTGATATGAAGTTAACTGTACCGAGAGTTTTGGTTCCGCAAAAAATAATATCTATTTTCAAGAACTCATATTTTATTCAGCAAAACAATCCAAAAACAATAATTTCCACACTTTTCAGCTATCAAAACAGACCAGAGTACAACAAAATACAAGCAGTTCTGGGTTACGAATATTATCTAAAAAGTTCCGATTTTTCAAGTCATATTATCACTCCTGCCAGAATTAGTTCAATCAGAGTTCCAAAAATGGATCCGGATTTTCAGGAATGGGTAAACAAAGCAATGTTGCAAGAAAGTTACGAAGACCATTTTATTATCGGTTCAAAATATTCTTACACATTTTCAAATCAAGGAACAAAAGGAAATAATTTTTATCTGCAAACTAACCTATCGTGGGCAGGAAATGTGCTTTATGCTTTATCAAAACCTTTCAACTTAGACACATTAGGAAATGCTTATATTTTGCCGGTAGTGCAAACACCATACGCCCAATATGTAAAAGCAGATTTTGATTTTAGATACTATTTCAAGACACCCGACGAAAACCAACTAATTTGGCGAATATTTACCGGTGTAGCTGTACCTTATGGGAACAGCAATCTCCTCCCCTTTGGTGAGAAATATTTTGTTGGAGGAGCCAATAGTATTCGGGCTTGGCAAGCACGTTCGCTTGGTCCCGGAGAATATACGCAACCAGACGGATACAATTTCTCTAATCAAACAGGCGACATTAAACTTGAATTGAACTTAGAATACCGTTTCAATGTTGTTAATTTCTTAGAAGGAGCCGTATTCATTGATGCAGGTAATATTTGGGCAATAAATTCTTACGATTCTCGTATTGGAGGAATATTTTTTGTCGATGATTTTTACAAACAAATTGCTATAGGCACGGGCTTTGGATTAAGACTAAACTTTAACTTTTTTGTTTTCCGAACCGACATAGGAATAAAAGTTGTAGATCCAGCGGCAGCCGAAGGGCAAAGACTAATTCCTCTTTTCCGCAATTATGACTTAAACAACGATTTTACAATAAATATTGCAATTGGATATCCATTCTAAAAAAAATCGGTTCTATACTAACCCTCTTCTAAAATTTGTAAAAGTATCCCGATGCCCTCGGGACAAGTTATGCCGGTAGACTTTTAGTTTTGCATTACGAGTTTGCGAAGTAATACAACTGACC
The DNA here is from genome assembly GCA_016938685.1 of Bacteroidales bacterium. GTDB lineage: Bacteria > Bacteroidota > Bacteroidia > Bacteroidales > JAFGUD01 > JAFGUD01. The sequence continues at coordinate 18,075 of JAFGUD010000315.1, forward strand.
AAAGGGAGTTCATGTTAGTAATTACTAAAAGCGTATCGGTATAAAACATTAAGTTTCGTAACCGATTTTTTATGAAAATTCTAATCTTATTTTTTATCATTTTTGGGTAATTTAACCCCTAAATCATCACCAATAGACGATATTTTTTCAATAAATGATGACAATGAATTCATTAATGGGTCGTCTCCATTTGATTGAATGATTTTAAGATGTTCAACATCAGGCATTTCAGCAGCTATTTTTGGCATCTCTTTTATCAGCTCACTAAATAGAACTTTTTCGTTTTTCAAATTTTGAACAGCCATTCTAAGCTTCTCAATTTCAACCTTTTGCGCTTCGTATTTAACTTCTAAATCTTGTTTTTCTTTTTCAAATTTCAGCTCAATTTCGTGCTCAAATTTTCGTCTTTCATAATCAGCATTATATTGAAGTATTTCAAAATCAACTCTTTGTTGTTCTTCTAGCAATTTTAATTCAGCCTCTTTGGTTAAAATTATTGTTTCTTTTTCAATTTGAGCGGTTTTAAATTGCAAACCGGCTTCTTCGATTCTTAATTCATTTTCAAGATTTTCAATTTCACGTATAGAATTTATTTCATTTTCTTTTGCTAAAAGTCGATCAATAGATTCTTTTTCCGCCAACTTTGTAGCTTCTTCCATCGAAATCATACTTTGTTTCTGTTGCTGAGCTTTTTCAAATCTTGATTGTTCCTCTTTAAGCCTAATTTCGTTGGCTTCAGTCATCTTTTTTTGTTGAACTTGTTCAATTTCCAAATCTGTTTTAGCTTGTCCGGTTTGAATTAACAATCTGGAATCAAATTCTTTTTGTTCAATTTCATTTTCGGTATCAAGAAAGCTCATCCTGGATTTTTTACGCTGTTCATTACGGAAAGGACTTTGTAAATCAGTCCAAAGCGTTTCGGAACTTACAATTGCTTCACGAATTTGAACCGTTGTAATTTTAATTCCAAGTCCGTCACTATCGTTACTTCCTTCAATTTTATCGCCTTCAGCAACTCGTTTGAGTCTTTCTGTCAGTTCAAAAATAACAGGTGCTTTATCTGTCAACACTTCTTCAACACTCATAGTTGCAATTTTATCCTTAATAGCAGCTTCTGCCTGTTCTCTGAGCTGAGCATTAACAATTCCAAGTGGATCACGAGTTTCAGAAAAATCAAGTTTTTTATATGCTTTTGCAAAATCATTTATTTGCCATTGAAGATATGCAAGAATATTAATCCCTTGTTTTTCTTTGGAAATACAATTTGCAATGACACCAATAGTCTGCATTGCAGCGGGAATAACCATGTACGCATCTTTATTAGGATTATATCTAAACGAAACGCCCAAACCAATTGTAATCGGTTCTTTTTTGCCAATTCTTGTGTGAATTACGTAGGCATTAGGAGGAACAATTACGCGTTTCCAAACCCCAAAACCTGTAATTCGAACTTTAATCGGTTCTTTTTCAAGCTGAAGTTCTTCAGATGATTTTAAATTAACAAAATTAATATTCCTGCTTTTTTTCCTTGGAGCCTGAACCATTCCTCCCGAAGCAGATCTGTTTCTATCTGCAATATTCATGTTAAGTTCTTTTGGTTGAATTTCGCCTAAATCTTCTTCTATAGAAACAGATTGCTGTTCCATAAAATAATCGGTTGCTGATTTTCTTTTTTCCATAATTATATGATTTTGGGTTATTATTTAATATTTTGGCACTTCAAAAATGCCATTAAATGAAACATCTTCGTTTCTATATTCTGAACAATTTTTTTCTTCAATTTTCACTTTTGATATTCCTGTAAAATAAAAATCCATTCTTGCGTCTTCTTCTACAAAAACTGCATGATCAGTCGTTTCAAACACTGCAGTTCCATATATTTCACCCGCATGTTTTTCATCATAATTATCATTAGGTTCTTTAGAAATGGCCAAAAGGGTAAACTCAAAATCTTTATCTGTAATATTTGATAATTCCAGAGAAGCGAATTCAAAATCTTCACTATAATAATATTCAATTCTACGAAATTCAAGAACTTTCATTCCAACTATCAACCATTTACCGTTGGTTTTTGATAAAATAAACTTTTGCTGAATTTCAGAAGAACCGTTTATGTAATCTTTGTAAGTAGCACTACAAAAAATTTCTGCTGAATTTTCAGTTTCATTTAAAATATTCAAAGAATCGACAAATACCGCGTGAATACCACCAAAAGCCTTTGCTGACAAAAAATTTTCTAAACTTCCCCAGCTGGAGTTTTTTTGCAAATCGTAAGCTTTTTGAAATTCTCCATTATGCAAATAAGAAAGAAAATTTTCCACAGTTTTCAAAACCGGAATATCATCAGAAATTTTTCCTGACGAAAGTATTTTATGCCTTTCCATTTCGGTTGGAACATAATCTTCGTGCCATCTCATATAATAAGCAATTCCATCTCCCTGATAATTCCATCCTTCACCTCTTGCAAAAAACATGTCGATTTCAAAAATATTATAAAACTCATCAATCTTAAAAACAGAGTGTTCTTCGCCCATAAAAGACAAATAATATATTTCTCGTGAGTCAATAATTTTACCGTTTTTATCAAAAATATAGAAAAAAGAAGAATAAATTTCCTCTAAATCAGTTGTTTCAAAGAAAACAGCGACGTATTTATCATACAAACTGAATTTTGCGACAGGTAGTATAAAATTATCTATTTCGTCTTCAAAGTTAACAAACGACTTAAATTCAGCAGGAAGAATTTTTGGCATTTCACCATAATATTGCGCACTATATGAATAAGGAATCTCCGAATCATTGAAGAACGATAAAAAATCTTCGAAAGTTGGTTCTCCTTTAAATGAATAAAAAAAATCAGTCTCATTTTCATCATTTTGTTGTTCTTCAACAACATAATTTTCTACATTTGCATCTGAGTTTACTTGTTTGTTTTTGCAGGCAAATAATGCAACTGAAATTAATAGAAAAAAAATAAAAAGTTTATTCATCTGATATGGTTTTAAAAAGTATGTAACACAAAATTTAACATTCAGTACAAATTTAATTTTTTTTAATTCAAAACAAGAAAATTTATGACGAGAAAGAGATTCAATATTTCAATATGTAAATCGGTGAAAGTGTAAATATGTTTCAATACTTAAATCTTTCAATCAGTGAATATGAAAATAATTACTAATTCTTATCTCTTAGTTCTTCGTTTTTAATTCAATTCTTCGTTTTCTCGAAAAAAATTTTAATTTTGCAGGTTCAAAGAAAATCCATCAAAAAAATTTTTTAATTATAAGCAATTAAAAATCAACAGAATACACTATGTTTGAAAATTTATCGGAACGTTTAGACAAGTCTTTTAAAGTACTAAAAGGACAACATAAAATCACAGAAATCAACGTAGCAGAAAGCATTAAAGAAATCAGACGTGCGCTGGTTGATGCCGATGTTAACTACAAAATAGCAAAAGAATTTACTGCAAAAGTTAAAGAAAAAGCAATTGGACAAAATGTACTTTCCTCTGTTCAACCCGGACAATTGATGGTTAAAATTGTTCATGACGAACTTGTTGCTCTTATGGGTGGCACTACTACAGACATTAATATTGAAGGAAAACCTGCAGTAATACTTATTTCCGGACTTCAGGGTTCAGGTAAAACAACTTTTTCGGGTAAACTTGCTAAATATTTAAAATCTAAACGTTCTAAAAATCCTCTTTTAGTTGCCGGTGACGTTTATCGTCCTGCTGCGATTGAACAATTAAAAGTTCTTGGTGAACAAATCAGTGTACCAGTTTATACTGAAATAGATAGCAAAGACCCTGTTAAGATTGCTCAAAACGCTATAAAACATGCCAAAGAAAATAACTATAACGTTGTAATAGTCGATACTGCCGGACGTTTGTCTATTGACGAACAAATGATGAAAGAAATTTCTAACATCAAAAAAGCAGTAAAACCAAACGAAACTCTTTTTGTAGTTGACTCAATGACAGGTCAGGACGCTGTTAATACAGCTAATGAATTTAACAAAATTCTTGATTTTGATGGAGTTGTGCTTACTAAACTTGATGGAGACACACGCGGTGGAGCTGCACTTTCTATTAAATATGTTGTTGAAAAACCTATAAAATTTGTTAGTACCGGAGAAAAACTAGATGCTATTGACGTTTTTCACCCCGACCGACTTGCTGACCGTATTTTGGGAATGGGAGATATCAAAACTCTTGTTGAAAAAGCTCAGGAACAATACGACGAAGCAGAAGCAAAAAAATTGCAACAAAAAATTGCGAAACAACAATTCGATTTTGAAGATTTCCTTGGACAAATAAAACAAATCAAAAAAATGGGTAACCTAAAAGATTTGGCTAGTATGATTCCGGGAGTTGGAAAAGCAATGAAAGATATTGATATTGACGATGACGCTTTTAAAAATATAGAAGCAATTATTTATTCAATGACACCTGACGAAAGACAAGATCCTAAACTTTTGAATGGAAGCCGTAGAGCAAGAATTGCTAATGGAAGTGGAACCGAAGTTCAGGAAGTTAATGCACTCATCAAACAATTTAGCCAAATGAAAAAAATGATGAAAATGATGACAGGCGGAAACGCAAATAAAAGACTGAAAAAGAAAAAAAGATAAGGAAACAATTAATAGTTAATAATTGAAAGATTGTTAATCACACTAAAAAAGAAAGAGCCGATGGCTCTTTTTTTATGCAAAATAAAGAGAGGCTGCCAAATTATTTTTCGGCAGCCTCTGCAAATCAACGTTATGAAAAGACTATTTTATACCGATTCGCTTTTAGTAATTATAACAGTACCTGTTACAAAACTAAAAGTCTTTCGGCATATACTAAAACATATATAATTTTTCAAAGCGGCTTATTCTAAAACCAATTTTTTAAATACATTCCCTTTTTCTGTTGAAAGTTTAATAAAATAAACTCCTTCTGATTGCGAAGACAAATCAATTTCAGATACTTCTGAAACAATTTCTATTTGCTTCACAATTGTACCATTTACACTGAAAATGGTTATTTCTCCAACGTTAGAATTAGTTTTTACATAAATCAATCCGGTTGAAGGATTTGGATAAACTGAAAGCTCTTCTATTATATCATTTAGACTGACAAATTTACTTAGATAAACAACTTCAATAATATCATTATCAACTAATACTTTTCCTGTTTTTGTAACATAACCACTTGCATAAATTGTGTATATGATACTATCCCCTGAATCTGAAACATCACTAAAAACACATTCTCCATCAACATCAGTTTGCAAAGTTCCATAGCCATTTAGGCTGACATATGCATTTTCAATTGGCACTTCTCCTTCTTTTACAACAAAAGTCACGTCATAAGAAACTGTTGGAGTTAAATAAACCGTTTTTGAAATATTTTGGTCAACTAAAACCTTCCCTGCTTCTGACAAATAACCAACTGCAGAAACATTGTAAGACAAACTATCGCCGGATTCTACAACATCATTAAAAACACATTGCCCACTAGAATTAGTTTGTAGAGTACCATAACCAACCAAATTCACATTTGCACTTTGAATTGGAGTGACATCTTCTAAAACCGTAAAAGTTACACTGTAAGTTGTAATTTCAACCATTGGCAATTCAATATAATCTACCCAGCCACAATCACTACCTGAAGAAGTATTTTGATCTTTATCATAAGTCCATTTAAAAGTATGCGAGCCGGCAGTAATAGGATATGACTCCAAAGACCAATCGTTTTGGCCTGACCACGAATCTTGTTCTACATTATCAATATAAAAAGTAAGAAAATCATAATTAGCTTCGGAAGAAACTTTTTTGTAAAAACTAATACTCCCTGATTCTGTTGTTGCTGTAAGAATCATAGTACTGCTTTCCTCATCATAAATATCTCCTGATTCCATACTATGTGTGCCTTCATAAGCCTCGTTTGTGGATAAAAACCAATTTGCATTACCACTAAAAGTTATTTCAGTTGGAATTCCTTCTTCAAAAGTAATAGCTTCTGTTGGTAAAAGTGCAAAGTCAACAACACTGTTGTTTTCATCAATTGTTTCAGTAATAGTTTGCATCGCATAACCTGCTTTATAAACAGAAATATCATACTCATTTTCGGCAATAGTTATAGAATATACACCACTGGCATTAGTTGTAACAGAACCATAAGAAGTTCCGGGCAAACTAATAGTTGCTCCTTGAATAGGTTGACTATTAGTTGCGTCAATTACTGTTCCGGTAAGAGTTACCTGAGGAGCAAGAAGCAAAACCACATTTTTTATTGTAGTTGTTTCCCAATCGGCAACAGTCACTGAATGTGTTTGAGAAATATAACCTTCGCTTGAATAAGTAACATTGTAAGTTCCAGGTTCTATTGGACGATAGTAATCTCCAATTTCAGGATCTGTATATACTTCAGAATTATCTTGGTCATGGGAAGAAATCTCAATTTTAGCATTAAGTGGATTTCCATTAATATTTTTAACAGTTCCGTTAAATCCATAACTGCATTCTTCGATATAACCTAACATTGCATCTCTATTATAAATCCAATGATTTTGCAAAGAATCAGAATTTAACATTTTATCCATTGATAATTCTAAAGTAACTTCTCTACAATATTTAAAAAAGCCCATATTATCTTGTCGGCTACCATCTACCACATACCAATCTCCTCCATGAGTAACGCCATTATCATATCCATCCAAGTATGTAGACGGTGCATTTAAATGAACTTCATCAGCGTAATTGTGAGAAACATGGTCCCACCAATTATGATCTGGATGTTTTTTTGTGCTAGAAAGCCAACTATCCCACGGGTAATTAACAACTTCTTCTCCACTATGTGAATTTGCAGACATTACAAAATGATTAGATTCAGCAAATGCTATTTGCATTTGAATTTCAAGTTGATTCTGGCCACTAGGGCTCTGATAATTAGGGGAAGGAAAATTTCTATTTAAATCAATCCCATTTGCATTGCCCCGCGTTGCCCCACTAACTGTATTATCTCCTCCGGCATAAGTTCCATCAGGATTAGAATAAGGATTTATCCATATTTCATAATTATCAACTAGATTAGTAACTCTTGAAATACTTCCATAGTTGGATAAAAGATAATCTATTAATCTCAAAAAAAGCAAGCCTCCAACTAATTCATCTCCATGCATTTGTCCAGTATAGTAAAATTCAGGTTCTTGTTCTTCAACATCTGGATTGTCTGTTATCTTTAAAACAAGTACAGACCTACCTTCAACCGTAGTCCCTATTGTTTCAAGTCTGCAAATATCGGGGTAGTTAGTAGCAAAATTATTCATCATTTGTAAATATACACTATGTGTTGGATACCTGTCCCAACCAGACATTTGTGCAGTTGTTGTAGCCATGTTTAGGACTTTTCCTTCGGCAGGATGAGGAAGTAACTCAAAATGATACCCAAGAGTCTTAAAATCCTCCATGTTTTTATCTCCATAGATATAGGCTGTAACATGATTATCTTTATAATTATCAACACTAACGTATTTTGGCAGCTTACTAATTTCTTCCTTGTTTTTCACATCAAAACTAATAATATATTGTTGTGAAAAAGCATGAAAAGAAATAAAAATAACGACTAATAAAAAAAATGTTCGTTTCATTTTCGGTTTATGTTTTTTGTTTTATAAAAATCAAAATTAGTACTTTTCTCTATTTAGAGATAAATTTTAAACTAAAAGTTGCAAAATAGCTTGTTCAATAAAAATATAAATTTACATTTGCGCCTTGAAAAAAAACAACATCTAAACATAACCAACTAATCAACAAATAGTTATGAAAATCATTACAAAAGAAAAACTATTCACAAAAGAATGGTTTTTAGCTTACGGTTTAATTTTAATTGGAGCTTTTATTATGGCTTCGGGATTTGTGTTTTTTATATCTCCATATAAATTTGCTCCCGGTGGTGTTTACGGTATTTCTATTGTACTTCACCATTTAACAATTGGCAAACTATCTTTTTTGCCTGATGGTTTACCTATCGGTATGACAGCTCTTGCAATGGATATTCCGTTGACAATTATCGGAACTAAAATATTAGGACCTAGATTTGGGACAAAAACTGTTGTTGGCTTTGTTTCACTGGCAATCTTTACTGATGTGCTTGAAAAATTATGGGGAAATACACCTTTAGTAGAAAATCAACCATTATTATCTGCCATATACGGAGGAGTATTAGTTGGATTAGGACTAGGTTTGGTATTCCGTTCCAGAGCAACTTCGGGCGGGAGCGACATTATAGCCATGATTATAGAAAAATACACAAAAATGCCTTTGGGACAACTGATGATAATTGTTGATGGAGCAATTGTTATGCTAACAATTCTGGCATTTAAGGATTGGAGTTTGCCATTATTATCGTTGATTATTATTTTCATTACCGGAAAATTAATAGATTTAGTTCTTCAAGGAGCAAGTTACAACAAAGCAATAATGATTATTTCCGAAAAATATGACAAAATTAAAGAAACTATAATTGAGGATATAGACAGAGGAGGAACAATAATTCCGGCAAAAGGTATGTTTAAAGACGACGATAAACAAATAGTTTTCAGCGTTTTAACTCGTCGCGAAGTTGAAGTTCTAAAAGATTACGTCAGAAAAATAGACGAAAAAGCTTTTGTTATTATTTTTAATGCAAGCGAAATTTTGGGAAGAGGATTTAAGTCCTGGTCAAACTAATTTGATGATTTGATGATTTGATAAAGAGATAATTTGAGAATTTTGAGATTTGCAGATTTTTTAATTATTTTTGAACATCTTTTTTACAAAGTATTGATAGTTTTGTTGTGTTTGTTTCTTTACTTTTATTACCAAAAAAACAATTATGAAAATATTAGGAAATATTCTTTGGCTATTATTAGGAGGACTTGCTTCTGCGTTGGGCTATTTTGCTGCAAGTTTGATACTTGCCATTACAATAATAGGAATTCCTTTTGCTGTCCAAACCATCAAAATTGGAGTAATGACACTTTGGCCTTTCGGTAGTGACATCGTAACAGATTCAGAGTCAGATGGAGTTTTGGCATTCATAATGAATATAATTTGGATAATAATTGCCGGATTCTGGCTATTTTTAATGCACTTGGTATTTGGACTTATTCTATCAATTACGATAATTGGTTTGCCGTTTGGGGTACAACATTTTAAACTAGCAAAAATATCTCTTGTACCATTCGGGAAAAGAATAGTAAATAAACAAATAACAGGTTGATTATGAGCGAATTTTGGTTAATCATTATTTTAATTTTTATAGGACAAACAGTTGGTGCAACTTTGGGGCTAATTGGGAAACCACGCCCAAAAGTATTACTTGGGTCTTTGGCTTTTGCTGCTGCAATGATGATAAGTTTATCACTTTTTGAGCTTGTTCCCGCTGCGTTAGAATTTGCATCGAGACCAATAATAATGATTAGTTTTTTTGGTGGTGTTTTAATAATGTTAGGAGTAGACAGGGTTTTGCCTCATATAAATCCTGAACTTATGAAAAAGGAAAAACCATCAGTTAAACGTAGCGTTGCAATGTTGGTTATAGGCATTGCTTTGCACAATATTCCCGAAGGACTCGCAATTGGAATAGGTTTTAAAGTTGCTCCCATTTCAGGAATCGTAATTGCAACCGGAATCGCATTGCAAGATATTCCTGAAAATATTGCTACAATAATTCCACTATATGCACTAACCGGAAATAGATTAAAGTCATTTTTAATAATGTTTTCTACTGTTTTATTTGAATTTGTGGGCTTTATTATTGGATATTACGCTTTAAAAGGAATTTCAGAAGAATATTTAGGAATGGCACTTGCTGCGGCTGCAGGTTTTATGACATATATTTCAGTAGAAGAGCTTTTACCAGCCTCTGACATGAAAAACAATCCGAAACCTGCTACAATTGGCTTCATTCTTGGTACACTAGCAGTATTAGTATTGTTATTTTTAGAATAAAAAAAATGGAAAATATTGAAATAGACAAATTTATCAAAAAAAACTCTTATGAAAAAATAAGAATAAGAGGCAAGCAGCTATATAAAACAAACAAAGTACTGGAAATAAACAACAATAACTCTGAAATAAAAGCATTTGTACAAGGCACTTATCTCTACCAAGTAACCATTAAAACTAATGACGACAAAATTAAAAGTGCGTCATGTAACTGCCCTTATGATTACGGAGGTATTTGTAAACATGCCGTTGCTGTTTTGTATAAATTGCAGGAAAACCCGCCTGAAATAGACAATAAATTTAAGAAAAAACACAATTCGTCCGAATGGTTTTTAATAGCAGAAAACAACAATTTTTCACTTAAAGAAATTTCAAAATCATTTGCTTTTTCTAATTCAAGATTTCAAAAACTAGAAGTTTCAATTTTAATAGAAAAAGACTTTGTTAGTTTAAAATTAAAAGATTGGCGTGTTAATAATATTGATTTCAAAATCGAAAATGACAATTTATATACGAAATGTGACTGCCACTTTGAAGAAACTTTACTATGTTCCCATCAAATAAATGCTATAAATGCATTAAAAAAAGTCACTGCTGATGATTTTTTCACCGAAATAAAGAGTGAAAACATTCAAAAACTAATTGAAAAAGAAGCCGAAGAATATGGAATAGCCCAAAATAGTGATATGCTCAATTATTTTGCTCCAAAATTTTCCGACGGAAAAATAATTATTATCCCAACCGAAAAATTAGATGGTCTGATTTCAAGTAACAAACATGAAAACAATACTTTAAACAGTTTTTTAAAAGATATAGAACAAAAAAAACCTTTTTTGGGACAATCTAAAACCACATCAGAAGAATTCGAAATCGGATTTTTGTTTAAAAATAAAACATCATATAGAGATTTTTCCTTCACAGAAGTAATACCTTTTACAGGCAAACTCAACAAAAAAGGAGATAAACTTATAAATCCACTTAGAGAAATACTAGACAACAGATCCAATAATATTTCTTTTACTTATTTGGACGAAGAAATTTTCAAAATAGCAAATCAAACAAGTTTTGAAAATCTATCTAATTTTCTTTACAGAAATAATATAGATTTAAGTAATATTGAAGAAATACAAAAACATATCAGTATTTATTATGAAGATATCTATTCTGAATTATCAAAACTTTTAATTAATAAAAAATTCTTATACTACCAAAACGAAGAATTTTCAAAATCCCCTTTTAAAATTTCACAAACAAAACCTAAATTATTTTTTGAATTATCAGAGAACGAAGATTTTTTTGAATTTTCATTAAAAGTAAAAATAGAAGATAAAATATTTACAGCTAAAGAGCTAAAACAACAGTATTTCCCACCTATGCTTCTAGTAATAAAGGGTATGGGATATTTTTTCAACAATAGTCAAGATGATTTATTATTTTTCACTTCTATTAATCAAAGTTCTACACTAAAAGCATCAAAAAACAATTTTGATGCACTTTTCAGCAACTACGTAATCCCAATTTCTAGAAAATACGATATTGACATAAACCTAAAAACAATAAAATTTGAAGAAAAGATGTCTGTAAAAAAATTAAAACAAATTTACATTTCAGAAGTCTCAAAATTTGTAATTTTCACGCCTATTGTTCTTTATGATGGCGAATTTCAGGCTAATATTTTAGACAAAGGTAAAATTATGAGCTACTATCATAATAGAATAACATCAATTTTTAGAGAAATCGAATATGAAAAAGAATTTCTAACCTTTGTAAAAACACTTCATCCAAATTTTCTTAAACAAACAATGTTAGATTATTATTATTTGACTTTTGAAGAATTTTTGGACAATTATTGGTTTTTTGATGCTTTCGAGAAAATAACCGAAGCAGGAATTGAAGTTTTTGGGTTAGACAAACTATCAAAACTTAAATATAATCCAAACAAAGCCAAAGTAGCAGTACAAATAAAATCGAATATTGATTGGTTTGAAGTAGATGTTAAAGTTGCTTTTGGCGACATAAACGTTTCTCTAAAAGATATTCGTAAAGCAATTTTAAAAAAAGACAGATATATTAAATTATCAGACGGAACTTTAGGCGTTTTGCCGGAAGAATGGATAGAAAAATTTGAGGCTTATTTTAGACAAGGCGAAATAAAAAACGAAAAAATAAACGTTTCTAAGCTGAAATTCAATATAATAGAACAACTTTTCAAAGATCAAGACTATTCCGAAATAATAAAAGAAATTACAGAAAAAAAGAAAAAACTTAAAGAATTTTCATCAATAAAAAAAATAGAACTACCGGAAAATTTAGAGGGAACATTAAGAGATTATCAGAAAGCAGGATATAACTGGCTTAATTTTTTAGAAGAGTTCAAATGGGGCGGAATTCTTGCAGACGATATGGGACTTGGAAAAACAATTCAAGTAATCTCCTTTCTTTTAAAAACACATTCCCAAAAAAGAAATGCCAGCTTAGTTGTTGTGCCTACTACCCTACTTTTCAATTGGGAAAATGAATTGCAAAAATTTGCACCAACATTAAAAGTTAATTTCCACTACGGCACAGGTAGAGAATCAGAAAAATTAGACATCAAAAACAATGATATAATAATTACAACTTACGGGATAATGACCAGAGACGCTCAACTATTAAAAAAATATAAATTTTCATATATCATTTTAGACGAATCACAAGCAATAAAAAATCCTGAATCGTTGCGTTTTAAGGCGGCAATGTTATTAAAAGCCGACAATAAAATTGCGATGACCGGTACACCAATCGAAAACAACACATTTGACCTGTATGCACAAATGGAATTTTTAAATCCCGGATTTCTTGGCACAAAAACAATGTTCAAAGAAATGTACTCCGACCCAATTGATAAAGGTCAAAATTCAAAAGTAGCACAAGAATTACAAAAAGTAGTTAATCCATTCATTATCAGACGAACAAAAGAACAAGTTGCAACCGAATTACCCGATAAAACCGAAAATTACATGTTTTGCGAAATGGCTGAAAATCAACGAAAAGTTTATGATGCTTTCAGAAATAAATACCGAAATATGTTGCTAAATAAAATAGACGAAGATGGACTTGGAAAAGCAAAAATATATGTAATCGAAGGCTTAATGAAATTAAGGCAAATTTGCGATTCGCCTGCAATTTTATCAGACGACGAAGATTACGGAAACGAATCGGTAAAAATAAACGAACTAATAAGACACATAAAAGAAAAAACAGGAAATCATAAAATTTTAGTATTTTCACAATTCGTAAAAATGCTTTCGCAGATTAAAAATAAACTAAACGACGAAAATATCATTTTTGAATATCTTGATGGAAAAAGTTCACAGAAACAACGTCAGGAAAGTGTTCAAAATTTTCAGGAAAATGACAAAATACGAGTTTTTCTTATCAGTTTAAAAGCCGGCGGAACAGGAATAAATCTAACTTCGGCTGATTATGTTTTTTTGGTTGACCCATGGTGGAATCCGGCAGTTGAAAATCAGGCAATTGACAGAACACACAGAATTGGGCAAGATAAAAAAGTTATAGCATACCGAATGATTTGCAAAAACACAATTGAGGAAAAAATCATGAAATATCAGGAACGCAAATTAAAAGTTGCCTCAGACATTATTTCAACCGAAGAAAATTTTGTAAAACAGCTTAGTAAAGACGATATTAGCGATTTATTTTCATAAATAATTTCAAAAATGAATAATATTAATTATCAAACACTCGAAACAAAGCGAAAAGAAATATTAAAACAAAACAAAAAAGGTTTCGTAAAAGGAGCTTTTTATGGCGGAATAATTCTTATTGTTGGCGGAATACTCTCAGCTTTGTTAGGTTTTATTGGTATCGTTATTATAGTTATTGGTTTATTTGTATTTTTTATAGTTTGGATACTTCAAAACCTTAAAATAAATAAAAAAATAAGAGCGCAATTATACTCAGAACTCACAAAAACGATAAATCCTGAATTTGAATATTCTTTTGGAGAAAAACAATTGATTTGGGAAATGAGCAATTCGGGATTTGTACCAAAATCATCAAACAAATTTGTTGACGATGCTTTCAAAATAAAAATAGCCGAAAATGAAGCAATTTTTGGTGAAATAACCGTAAAACATATACAGGGAAACGATTATTTACATGATTTTATAGGTGTTTTTGGATTCATGAAATTACGCAAAAACTACTCATTTACAGTTATTTATCCTCATGATGAAAGAAAAGAAGCACTAAGAATAAATTTTTTGGAGAAAAATGCTGATAAATCAAAGTTGAATAAACAAAAAATGTCTTTAAATTCTGAATTTGATAAAATTTATTCAGTTTGGACAAATAATCCTGGAGAAGCAGAAAAAATATTAAATGAAAATTTAGTCAAATTGCTCACTGAAAAATCCGCAAACCAAAAACTTTTTGTAGCTTTCAGAGATCAGAAAATGTATCTTGGAATTGACGCTTTTCAACCTTTTAAACTGAACATAAATAAACCTATTACAGAAAAATCCGCTAAAGATTTTTATCTGAATTTTAAAAAGGTAACTGATTTATTTTCAAGAATTTATAATTCTTTGTAAAACGCTTTATTTTCCATCTTTTTTAACCTTATCAAGCTTTCTTTTATATCTTGTTTGAAGTATATCAACTACAACTAAAACAACAAGTAAAAAGTAAAAAGTTGAGCTATGTAAAGCATGAATTTCGTTGCCGAAAACTCGAATATCTGATAAATGAGCCGCTTCGGTCATTAACATTACTCCAACCAAAAACAGGATAAACAATCCGAGAATTTCAAACTTCTTATTCTTTTCCAAGAATTTTGTGATTTTAGTAGATAACCAAATCATAATAAGACCTCCCAAAACAACTGCTGTCAACATTACCCAAAATACGTCAGTAAAAGCTATTACGCTTAGTATAGAATCAAATGAAAAAATCAGGTTCATAACAATCATCATCGTAAATATTTTACCCATAGAAACACCTTTTTTATCATTTTCGTGTTCCAAATCTTCAATAGACAAAAGATGCCAAATCTCTTTAACGGCAGTATAAATAATGAACGCACCTCCAACCAACTCAATAATTCCATGCAAAGTAAATTCGCCTGTAAAAAACTGATTATCAGGAATTCCGAATAATGGTTTAGTAAATCTACCGAGAATAAAAACAAAAACAAACAGCAAAATAATTCTTAAAATAATAGCAATAATAATACCTGCATTTCTAACAAAATCAGCCTTTACTTTTGGGGCATTTTTCGATTCCAGAGATATATACAACATGTTGTCAATACTTAAAACAGCCTGTAAAAATGTAGCCATCAATAATGTAAGAATATTTTCAATCATTTTTTTGAGTTCAATATTTGGAGGGCAAAGTTACATTTTTTTCCTGTTAGAAAAATAAAAACCAAAAAGTCAATTAAAAAAAATTGAATATTTGTTTTACAAATTGCCTGACAGTTGGTAGACAAATAACAAAAAATTTCGTCAAATAAATCAACTTTATTTTGTATAATAAAATCTAATTCTATATATTTGAAACACATTTAATAATTAAACATAAACTTAATCTA
>JAFGUD010000316.1 GCA_016938685.1 Bacteroidales bacterium
AATTAAAAAAGACGATTTTAAAACCATTAAATGATGATAATTAAGAGTTTTAAACCATTTGGCGGACATCATTGTATTACTAATTCGTTACGTCAAATTTTTGAATATAATAAATTTCAAATATCGGAACAAATGCTATTTGGGATTGGTTCAGGGCTTGGATTTGTATATGTCAATTTAGCAAATTCGCCTATGATTTCTTGTAGGATTAAACCTCTTGAATTGGAGCAAAATATTTCTAACCGATTAAAAATAAGTATAAAACCCAAAACACCAACTAATTATGAAAAAGCATTCAAAACATTGATAGAGCAGATTTCATTGCAAAATCCGGTAATGATTTATGTTGATATGTGTTATTTGAAGTATATGAACTTAGATGAAAACAATCATTTTGGTGGACATTCTATTGTCGTTTTCGGATATGACGATAATGAAAAATGTTTTTATGTTTCCGACCGTGATAGCATTGATTGGCAAATACAGACACCAAAAGGAAAAATAGCATCAGATTTTCATAAAGTTAGTTATTCAGAAATGGAAAAAGCAAGAAATTCATCACATAGACCTTTTCCTGCAAATAATAAGTGGGTTAAATTTGATTTTTCTTGTGCTAAACCAATTGATAATGCAAATATTTTCAAATCAATTCAAATAAACATTGAAAGTATGTTAAACCCACCGGCTAATTTATTAGGAATTAACGGTATCCGTAAATTTGCAAAAGAAATTAAAAAATGGAAATCATTTACTACCGAAAAAAAGAAGTTAGCAGGAATTACAAATTATTTTATGATTAATGCCGATGGCGGAACAGGTGGCGGTGCGTTCAGAAATTTATATGGTAACTTTCTGATTGAAATTGCGGATATAACTAAAAACAAAGATTTCGCAAATGTAGGAAATAATTATTTGCAAATCGGATACCTTTGGGAGCAGATTGCAACTGAAATGATTAATTTATATAATTCTGCAAATGATTTAATTATTGATAAATTGCCATCGCTAATTATAGAAATTGCAGATAAGGAAGAAAATGAATTAAAACGATTACAAACAATGATAAATAAATACAACTAACATGGTATATACGATAATTGCGGGCATTTGTGGTAACTTGATAAATTGTGCAAGTAATTTACATTTTACGTTATTGAAACATTAGTGCCTTGAAATCCCGCAACTACGTATATACCTGTTCG
>JAFGUD010000317.1 GCA_016938685.1 Bacteroidales bacterium
AATTTCAGAAATACTACCTGCTCTGTCAATTGCACGTATTGTTGGATTATATGGCGAACTGGTTCGTAAGTTATTTATGAATTCTCCACGCGAATTACCCAGCAATTTTTCATAATCTGTTTCGCGGTAAATTTTAAGATAAATATTACCGTCACGACGTTCAACCATAGCATTATAAAGCGGATCTAACCCATTAACATCAACTGTAACAACCCCATCACCAGAAACATTTGACAATAAAAGAGCATCATTTAATTCATTTGAATTATTTAATTTAATTTTTACATTTCCTAATAATTCGACATTTCTTGGTATTATGTTTCTTAACGTTGTATCGGATATTACATTATCAAGCAAAACAACCGAATTTTCCAAAATTATTTTGCTGACACCACTTGAAATTGGTAAAATATCAGAAATTTTTAATATATCGCTATTCTGAATTAAAATAGAATAGTCAGAGTTTATAACTTTCAAATTGGTTATATCAGAATTTGTTTTTATTACTTGAACCAATTCGGAATGTTCACCCAGACTTATATCACCGGACATAATTCCACTGTTTTGAACATTTAACCTGCAACCATCGTATACAAAAACATTACTGGTGATTTCGCCCAGGTTTTGAAGATAAATTGAATTTTTTATATTAAGATTTATTGAATAAATTGCGGAATCTTCAGGAACTGTTAAATCTGTCAAAACATCAAAATTATCACCGCTAATCACAAAGGATCCTTGTGAAAATGCGGCGGTATTAATAATTAATACAATTAAAAATATAAATGCTTTTCTCATCCCCAGAAATACAGGCTAGCAAATAGGATTTTTTTCTTAAAGATATTTTTTGTGATTTCAAAAAGATATACAAATTAAAACTTTTAGATTTTTTGGGCTTCTTGAAAAAATTATTGTAATGCCTACATAGTAATTGAACCCAAGAAAGGAGCAGAACCATGTATAATATATTAAGTATAAAAAGAGCTAGTAATAAAATTTCTGCACAGCGCGATTTGAACGCAGTTTTGACATTTTTAAAAATAAAAATGAAACATGAACTGGATATGGCAAGACTGAATCAAACCATTTCTATTAATAGCCCACTTTTAACTGAAGCTGTAAGTTTTGTTGAATCTGTGATAAATAACATAGACGAGATTAAAAAGAATATAAGACTTCAAAAAGAAGAGTTGCTTAAATCAAAAAAAACGTCCGAGGCTAAGATTTCACCAGATGAAAATTACTCTATAGAAATGGCTTCTTTGCGAGATATTAAAAAATCCGGACTAAACAAACGTTTGACGATAGAAGAAAAAATGTTATTAAAAAACGCAGTAACCCAGTTTAGAAATATTTATTCCGCCGAAGTAAAGTCATTAAAAAACGGGGTTATCAGCAATATAAAGAAAATAAGATAAAACCTTTATAACCCGGGGGATACACAGAAAAAACTTGCATTTATCAGACAAAGATATATAATCGGCAGGTCTTTTTAGACGTATTATGACCCCGGGTGCGTAGCTCAGTTGGTAGAGCAACTGACTCTTAATCAGTGGGTCTGGGGTTCGAATCCCCACGCGCCCACCA
>JAFGUD010000318.1 GCA_016938685.1 Bacteroidales bacterium
ATATTTGTTCGAATTAACTACGACATATTGATACTGAAGAAAAATCTAAAAAAATTAGAATAGCGAATTGAAAAAAACAACAAATGCCAACAAAGAACTGAAATTAGAAACAATAAAAACCATCTGTTACGCTTACCTTTTCGCTGGCCGCTTTATAAAGCTATGTAGTACTGCCCCGGGAATGGTTTTTTAAACAGACTGCCGCTAGGTTTAATTTTGAAAAAGAATTGCAGCATAAACAAATATGATTATTTTTGATAGTATCATATGATAGTATCAATGATTTAAACGATGAAACCACCATACGAAATAACAAGTAAAATTCTAAACTTAATTGCTTCTGTCTCAGAAAAAATTGGAGAAGTAAATGCTGCTCATTTATACAAACCTCCGACAGAATTAAGAAAAAAAAATCGGATAAAAACCATTCAATCTTCACTTGAAATTGAAGGAAACACTTTGACAGTCGAGCAAATTACTGACTTACTTGATAACAAAAGAATTCTTGCTCCCAGGAAAGATATTTTGGAAGTAAAAAATGCAATCAGTGTTTATAATCAACTCAATAAATTCAAAGCCTTCGATTTAAAATCTTTGTGCAAAGCACATGAAGTTTTAATGAAAGATTTGATTGAAAATCCTGGAAAACTTCGGACCGGCTCAGTCGGAATTGTAAAGGGCAGCGATATCACCCACATCGGGCCACCTGGAGAAATGGTTTATTCGTTAATGACTGATTTATTTGAATATCTCAAAAACGACGATGATTTAATTCTCATAAAAAGCTGTGTATTCCATTACGAATTTGAGTTTATTCACCCGTTTATTGATGGAAACGGCAGAATGGGGAGACTTTGGCAAACCATGATTTTAAAAGAACATTCTCCTGTTTTTGAATTTCTCCCGATTGAAAGTTTAGTGAAATCAAGACAACAAGAATATTACAAGGTCCTTGGAAAATCAGACAAACAAGGAGCCTCTACTGCATTTATTGAATTCATGTTGGAAATTATACAAGATGCTTTGGAAGAGTTATTAAAAGTTCAAAATATAAGTTTGACCAACAACGACAGAATTTTAAACTTTAAAGAAATAATTGGCACGAAAGAATTTTCAAGACAAGATTATTTGAGGGCGTTTAAAAATATATCTCAGGCAACTGCCAGCAGAGATTTAAAAATTGCAGTGGAAAATGGAGTTGTGGAAAAGCAAGGAGATAAAAGAACAACCAAATATAAATACAAATAAAAAAATTATGCCCAACAAAGAACTGAGCTTGAAAACAAGTAAAAACTATCTGTTATACTTACCTTTTCGCTGGCCGCTTTATAAAGCTATGTAGTACTGCCCCGGGAATGGTTTTTTAAACAGACTGCCGTTAATGCCAAGTGAAAAATCTGCTAATTAACAACTGAAAAACTATAAATATTTA
>JAFGUD010000319.1 GCA_016938685.1 Bacteroidales bacterium
AATGCAAAACTAAAAGTCTATCGGCATATACAATTACAAATTTTAGAAGAGGGTTAGTATAATTTTCAATCAACTTAGATCCTTACAAGACAGGTTCAAGCAAGATATTTCATATATGACCACGGCTTTTTCTGATTTAGCTTTGCTGAGATAAGTTGTAATCCAAAAGTAATAATAAAGTATAAAACAGGAATAGAGCAGTCTCGGATTTTATCCCGAGACTTTTATTTAATATTTACCTCCAATTTCTTCGTAGCCTTCTTTAAGTTTCATTTTTTCAACCCATTCCAGTAGTTCAGACGATTCATAAGTTCCGTCAGATTTCACAAGAGTTTCGCCTTCGTCAATCGAAATAATTCCAACATTTACGGTTTCTTGGCATCTATAAATGTCAATTGTAAGAAATCTACTTTTCTCAACATTTAATGTAAGTTGAATTCTGTATAACATTAGTACATCTAATGTTTTTAAAGAAGCACTACTTGGTTTTATCGTTTTCAGTATCTTTAAAAAATCGGACAAATCCTGTTTATCTGATATTGGTATATCAAGATAACCCCCTTCGTTTCTAATTCCGTCTTTGAAGAATTTAACATTTTCAATTTGGCTTAAATCTGCACTTTGAATTTCTTGGTAAACGTCTGATTCTCTGCTTTTTACAATAAAAATCATTATTCCAATGAAAATAAAAAGCCCAAAAACAAAAACATATTTTTTCATGAATGATTTTTTTTAATAATTATCAAAAAGAATACAAGAAACAACTACATTAGTCGTAAAATTTTATCATAATCGTCTTCTTCCAGCTTATAATGCATTCCACTGGCTTTTGTGTGAATTAGATATTTTTTTATAGCAGCCATATCTGTTCTGCATATTTCAAGTTCTTCTAGCACTGTAGGAGCTCCTATTTTTTTGAAAAAGCTTTCAAATATCTTTATGGTTTCGTCTGCTGTTTTTTCTTCTCCGGTCAACAAATAACCTAATTTTTCAAGTCTTTTTTCAATTCTTGGTTTCAAATGTTTCATCCAGGCAAGAAAAGTGACAGATAATGTTGCCCCGTGAGCAGTGTCGAATAAATATGACATAACATGCCCGATAGAATGAACGCCCCAATCGCCGGAACTTTTTCTGCCGGAATAAAGAGTTCCGTTAAGTGCAACTGTAGAAGCCCACAAAATTCTTGCCCGCAAATCATAATTTTCAAGGTTTTTTAGTAATTCCGGACCGGCTTCAAAAATTTCGTTAATATTTGCTGCTACTAATCGGTCGGATAAATCAGCTTCGCCTTCGGCAAAATATGATTCCAGGCTGTGTGCAATCATGTCTGCAATTCCGTATATTGTGTTTTCTTTCGAAACTGTAATAGTAAAATCAGGGTCAAGAAAAGATTCTTTTGGGTAATTTAATTCGTTAACGTAGCCGATTTTTTCGTGCGTTTCATGATTCTGAACAACTGCTGCTCCATTCATTTCTGTTCCGGTTGCAGCAAGTGTTAAAACAACAATAATTGGCGTTGATTTAGTTGTTTTTACTTTATATTTCATTATTTCCCATGCATCTTCATTATTTGCATAAGCAATTGCAATAATTTTAGCAGAATCAATAACACTACCTCCTCCAACAGCAACAATAAAGTCTATTTGTTCTTTTTTGCAAAGTTCAACGGCTTTATTTACATCGTCAATAACAGGATTTGGTTTTATACCGCCGAATTCTACAAATTCTATATTTGCTTTAGTCAATTGATTGGTTACTTTTTCAAAAAAACCATATTTTTTCGCTGATTCTTTTCCATAAATAACTAATGCTTTTTTGCCGTATATGCCAACACGAGTGTGCATTGTTTCAACGATATTTTTGCCAAAATGAAGTTTTGTGGGATTATAAGCTGTAAAATTTTCCATTTTTTTTGCCCCTAAATTAAAAAATAAATCTTTTTTTAAAATTATTTTTTATAGTTTTGTAATAAATAAACAAATTTTAGCTTAACCGCATTAAAATATTTGACATGAGTGATTTATATATTAGAGGAACAACTAAGACCCCTGAAGTCAATTTTAAACAAAGTGGTTTGATTGAATTAAAAGGGAGTTCGTTGATTGAAAACACAAAAGAATTTTTTGATCCAATAATCTCATGGTTAGAGGAATACATAAAACATCCGGGTGAAAAAACTACTGTTAATTTTGATTTTGAATATTACAATACTAGTTCTCAGATGTGGATTTTCAGAATTGTAGAAGTTCTAACTGATTTAGTGAAATTAAACAAAGACATTGAATTCAACTGGTACTATAACGAAGAAGAAGTTCAGGAAGCCGGTATGGATTTAGCAAATTTGTTGAATGTAGAAATGAAATTCCACGAAATAATACAAGATTAAAGTATTTTATTTTTATTGAGACGCAAAAATAAAAAAAGCCCGAATTTTCGGGCTTTTTGTTTTTAGTATCTGTTTCTTCCTCTGTAATGAGTGTGTAGTAACTCATGAGACTTATGTCCCAAAGGTTCTTTAAGAAACTCTTCGTATATTTCTTTAATTTCAGGATTTTCGTGAGATTTACGAATTGGCATATTTGCATCTTCTTCGTAAATAGCTTTCATACGTTTTGTCCTGATTTCTTCGTTAGTTGGTATTGGTTGACCACCACCGCCAAGGCATCCGCCCGGACAAGCCATAATTTCAACAAAATGATAAGGTGATTTACCTGCTTTTACCTGTTCCATCAGAATTTTGGCATTGCTTAAACCGTGTGCAATAGCAACTTTTGCTTCAACACCTTCTAAGAAACTAAATGCTGGTAAACAGTTTTCAAATATCAAAGAAGCTTCTTTTATTGAATCAAAACCACGAACCGGAGTAATATCAAGATTTTTGAAAGGAATTTCTCTTCCTGTAACTACTTCGTATACAGTTCTTAAAGCAGCTTCCATTACACCACCTGTTGCGCCAAAGATAACAGCCGCTCCGGTAGATTTACCCATGAAACTATCATATTCGCTATCAGGTAAATTGTTGAAATCAATACCTGCTTGTTGAATCATTTTGATAAGCTCTCTACTTGTCAAACCGAAGTCAATATCTTGATATCCGCTTGATCTCATTTCAGGACGATTAGCTTCAAATTTTTTGGCTGTACAAGGCATAATTGAAACAGATACAATATCTTCAGGATTGATTCCTACTTTATCTGCGTAATAAGTTTTTGTTAATGCGCCAAACATTTGTTGTGGCGATTTACAAGTAGATAAGTTCGGAATTAATTCAGGATACATGTGTTCCAGATATTTTACCCAACCAGGAGAACAAGAAGTGAACATTGGAAGTGCTACTTCCTCTTTGTCAACTAATGCTTTTTTAAGTCTTTGAAGTAATTCGTTACCTTCTTCAATAATTGTTAAATCGGCAGTAAAGTCAGTATCAAGAACAGAGTCAAAACCTAATCTGCGAAGAGCAGAAACCATTTTACCTGTAACTCTTTGTCCAACTCCGTATCCAAAACCTTCTCCAATAACCACGCGGGTTGCAGGAGCAGTATTAACAACAACATGTTTTTTAGGATCTCCAATTGCATCCCAAATATTGTGATAATAACGTTGTTCAGTTAATGCACCAACAGGGCAACGATTAATACATTGACCGCAAGTAGAACAAACTACATCGTTAAGAGGTAAGTCCATGAAAGTAGTAATTTTCATTTCGTGACCTTTGTTTGCTGCTGTAAATGCATTTACGCTTTGAATTTCGGCACAAGTACGAACACAACGAAGACAACGAATACATTTAGAAAGGTCTCTTTGGATAGAAACAGATGATTTATCAATTGCTTCGTATTCGCAGATGTCCATGTATTTTTCTGTGTCAATATTAAATTCACTAGAAAGAGTTTGAAGTTCGCAGTTTTGATTTCTGTAGCAAGAAGTACAAGTTGAATTGTGTTCTGAAAGAAGTAGAGCAACAATGTCTGTACGAGCTTGTCTAACTTTAGGTGAACTTGTTTTAATGTGCATGCCCTCTTGAGCAGGAGTTGCGCATGATGCTTCAAGTCTAGGTCTTCCTTCAACTTCAACAACGCAAACTCTACAATTACCTGCAACACATAAATCGTCATGATGACAAAGAGTGGGAATTTGAACGCCCGCTACTTTTGCAGCCTCTAATATTGTTGAGCCGTCTTTAACACTAATTTCGACTCCATCTATAAATAAAGATATTTGTTTTTCTGACATAATTTTTGAATTAGGAGTTAGTAAATAAGTTCTTCACGGAAATTTTGAACAATAGATTTAAAAGAATTACCAACTGATTGACCAAGACCGCATTTTGCAGTAAATTTCATGGTGTCAGTTAATTTTACTAGTTGTTCTAGATATTCAGGTGATTTTTCGCCACTTTTAACAGCTTCTATTCCTTTTTTTAGCTGTTGACAACCAACTCTACAAGGAGTACATTGTCCGCAAGATTCTTCTTCGTAAAATTCAAGGAAATTGTGAAGTACTTTGTACATTGAACGAGAACTATTAAAAATCATAATTGCACCGCCTGTTGTTTGTCCTTCTCCAATAATTGTAGATTCAAATTCTTTTCTAGGTACACTAAAACCGGCAACTCCACCAACTTGGATAGCTTTTGTGTCGCCATCACCAAATTCTTTGGCAAAATCACTTAATCTCATTCCTAATTCGATTTCGTATACGCCAGGAATTGGAGTATCACCTGAAATAGAAAGCAATTTAGATCCGTGTTGATCACTAGTTCCTAAATTTTTATATGCTTCTGCGCCAAGTCTCATAACTGTAACAGCAGATGCAAATGTTTCAACGTTATTAACAACAGTTGGTTTTCCTAAATAACCATTTGAAATTGGGAATGGTGGTTTGTTTCTTGGTTCACCTCTTTTACCTTCCATTGATTCTATTAACGCAGTTTCTTCGCCACAAACGTAAGCTCCACTACCTGAGAAAATTTCAATACTAAAATCAATTTTAAAAGGTTTTAAAACATCTTCTGTAAAAGTTTTTATTTCATCTTCTAGTTTAGCTTTCATGTAGTTATATTCTGCTCTTAGATAAATATAACCTTTTGTTGCACCAATAACATTAGCGCATAGTGTCATGCCACTAAAAACTTTACAAGGTACTTCTGTAAGAATTTTGCGATCTTTGAAAGTTCCTGGTTCGCCTTCGTCAGCATTACAAATTACGTACTTAGTTTCGTCTTGTTGAGCCAAAGCGAATTTCCATTTTAAACCGGTTAGGAAGCCTGCGCCACCTCTACCTTTTAGACCAGCCTCAATTAAATCATCAATGATTTGTTCTT
The DNA here is from genome assembly GCA_016938685.1 of Bacteroidales bacterium. GTDB lineage: Bacteria > Bacteroidota > Bacteroidia > Bacteroidales > JAFGUD01 > JAFGUD01. Next base: position 5,324 of record JAFGUD010000319.1, read on the forward strand.
TTGGGCGTTGTAATTGTTTTTCTAAAATACTTTTACAATTACAGTCTTTACTGAAAATATAATCGAGTTTATTAACTTTATAGTCAGTCATAATCATTTTTTTAAAGGTTAATAATTATTCAGAAGCCTGAAGGTAATCATGTAAAATGCTTCTAACTTTGTCCGGAGTAAGCTCAGTATAAACATCGTCATTTATAAGCATTGCCGGAGCTTTATCACATTGCCCTAAACAATTAGTTTCTAAAAGTGAGAACTTTTTGTCAGCGCTTGTTTCTCCTAGTTTTAGGTGAAGCATTTCTTCTATTTTTCTAAGAATAGCACCTTTGTTTTTGTTGTCACAAACAATTGATCTACAAACACGTATAACGTATTTGCCTCTTGGTTCGATTTCCAAAAATGAATAAAAAGAAGCAGTTCCGTATACTTCGGCGCCTGATATATCCAGGGCTTTAGCCACTTCAATCATTTCATCTTTTGAAATAAAACTGTTTTCCTTTACAATTCCTTGTAAAATTGGAATTAAGGCTTTACGGTCAGTACCGTGTTTTTCAGTTAGTTTGTTAACAAGCTCTTTTGTTTTTTCCATTACATTAAGATTTTGATTTCTAAGTTACAAATTACGAAATTCCATCATTTTGATTTTATGATTTATCTTAGTTTGAATTATGATAAAAATCAGTTTTTAGCCCACAACATAATAAGTTTCGGAAAAAAAACTATCAATCGTCAAAAAAGTAGTGCTAATAAATATTTTTTAGTTATTTTAGCCAAAATTTTTAAATAAGATTGTGAGATGAAAAGGATTATTTTTTTAGTATTAATTTTACTTATTAATTTCGTTGCTTTTTCGCAGTTGGCTTACAAGAAAACATCTAAAGACAGAGGAAAATATCTTGAAGCTCAATATAAGATGGAAAATCTTGATTATGATGGCGCTATTGTTTTATATAAAGAAATAATAAGCTCTAATCCTGAAGACTATGAAGCTTATGTTAATATTGGATATTGTTATATGCACACTACTGAAAGGTATGAAGCTGTATCTTATCTTGAAAAAGCCGTGAAATATTACAAAGTAAATAACAAAATGAAAAAAGCTGACGCACAAGAAGCTGTTTATATTCTGGCTGAGGCTTATTATATTAATTACGAGTTCGACAATGCAAAATCTACTTTTGAGTTTTTGCAAGGCTATTCAAACAGAAAACAAAAAGAAATACTTTCCAAAAGAATTATTGATTGTGATTTTGCTAAACAAAAATTTGAAAATCCAAAAGGGTTTTTTGTTTTGGAATCAGCTGTATTAAATTCTAAATATCCTGACTATTGTCCGGTTGTAACTGCTGACCAAAGTATTATGTATTTTACATCAAGAAGAAATGGTACTACAGGAGGAATTAAAGATTATGATGGATATTTTTTCGAAGATATTTATTCATCTGAAAATAATGATGGACAGTTTTCAACTCCGGTTAATTTAGGTGAACCTGTAAACACAGATGGATTTGAAGCTACATCTTCTGTTTCTGTTGATGGATCTCAACTATTTATTTATCGTTCTACCGATAAAGATCCTGGAGATATTTATCTTTCAAAATATGATGGAAGTAATTGGTCTACTCCTGAAAAAATAGAAAAGCCGGTAAATTCAAAACATAATGAAACTCATGCTAGTCTTTCCCCTGATGGAAAAACCCTGTTTTTCACCAGTGACAGAAAAGGTGGAGAAGGTGGTTTAGATATCTATACAGCAGAACTTGATACTGATGGATCATGGAAAAACGTTCAAAACATGGGAGCAACTATCAACACAGAACTTGACGAAGAAGGTCCTTACATGTCTCCAGATGGGAATACTCTTTATTTTAGTTCTCAAGGTCATCAAGGAATTGGTGGATTTGATATTTTTAAAAGCATAAAGCAAGAAGATGGAACATGGTCTGCTCCTACTAATATGGGTTTCCCTCTTAATACTGTTGATGATGATATTTTCTTTGTTCCAACTGCCGATCCTATTACTGCTTATTATTCTTCAAAACAATATTCCGGCGTTTCTTCAATCTACATGGTTCAAATGTATGATGATAACCCTAATTTAATTTATGTAAAAGGTTATGTTTTTGATAGTAATCCTGAAACTTTGGCTTTTTCTTCTTCAAATGCAGATTCTGTAAAAGTTGGAGATAAATGGTATCCAAAGGATAAAACTTATAGTTATGGGGGAATTGATACTCTTCATATTACAGAAGTAACAGGAAATAACTTAATTGATAGTATTTGTAAAATACCAAGTAATGGCAAAATTTATTCTTATAAAGTTTCTAATGGCGAGTTAGTTGGCACATTTTCACCTCTTGCACACAAAGGTAAATATGGAGTTCCAATTACCCCACTTGGTCAACATTTATTGTACTATGAGGCAGATGGTTATGTTTATGATATATATAACGTAAAAGGTAAAGCCGGCATTTATAATTACAATGCAGATCTTGATACTATAATATACGGTAGTGTAAAGTCTGTTAAGAATACTGAATTTGAGGTTGAAAACGATGAATTGTCTGATTTTCAAACAAAGGAATTTGAAATCTTAGCTGATTTTTTGAATAAAAATACAGATTTGTTTGTTGATATTTCAACATATGGATATACAGAAGCTCCTGAAACAAATGATTACGATAGAACTGAGTTGATTAAAAACTTCTTGATAGATAATGGTGTTAATTCAAAACAGATTTATGAAGGTTTGTCTCCTAACTCAATAATGGGTGACATAGCTGAATACACAATTTATGATTCTCTCACAATTAAAAAAGCGATTGATGAAAAAGGAGATGGACAGCTAATTGCAAATGTGAAAATCACTAAGGGGACTTTGGTAACAGATATTACCTTTGGTATTAATAAATTTGAAAATCCCGCTTTTTATGCCGATTTGAATGTTATCGCTGAATTCTTAGTTGATAATAGCACAGCAAAAGTTGGTGTTTATGGTTATACGGATACTCAAGGTAATACAGATTATAATAAACAATTGTCCGAAAAACGTGCAAATTTTGTTAAAGATTATTTAATTAGCAAAGGAGCAAAACCTGAGCAAATCGTTGCAGAAGGTAAAGGTTATTCTAACCAAATTTCAAAAAATAAAGATAACAATGGTAATTTTATCTGGAATTCTCTTGGTTATAACCGACGTGTAGAAGTTGTTGTTCTTGAACAGGGTGAAAATTCAAAACTATTTGTAAAACCTGTTGAAGTACCAAGTAATTTGGCTTTGCAAAATCCTGCTGATTATTCTTATTCTGTTTTTGTAGTATCATCAGAAAAACAATTACAATTAACAAGCTTTAGTTTTGATGTTGCAGAATTGCAAGGTGTTGATGGTCTCTACAATTATATTCATGGAGAATTTTCTACAGAAGCAAAAGCTCAGGAATTTGTTAATCAAGTTAAAGATAAATACCCAAAAGCTTTTATCTTTATTAATAATTACAGAAAATAATATTTCTTTATAATGTTAAAAAAACGCCTTTAAGGCGTTTTTTTTATATCTTACTCATGCAAGTAATCAAACTATCTTTCCAGTATGGTATTTCAATATTAAAATTAGTCTTTATTTTTGACTTATTCAAAACGCTGTAATGAGGTCGAGGTGCTGGTCTTGGGAAAGCTGAGGAGTCTACAGGAATTACTTTTGTTTGAATTTTTTTAATTTCAACAATTGTTTTTGCAAAATCAAACCAAGAACAAACTCCTTCGTTTGAGTAATGATAAATACCGAAATATATTTTCTTTTGTTGAAATAATTGGTCTGCTATTTCCAAACAAGCCTTACCTAAGTCGTGAGCATAAGTTGGACTTCCAATTTGGTCATCAACTACTAAAATTTGTTCGTTTTCCTCTGCTATTTTAATAATGGTTTTTACAAAATTATTTCCAAAAGAGCTATAAAGCCAGGACGTTCTGATAATTATACATTTTTTGTTATCGGCTAAAATTTCCTCACCTTTAAGTTTTGTTGTTCCGTATATACTTTGTGGGTTTGTTTGATCTGTTTCTTTATAAGGAATAAAATTTCTTCCATCAAAAACATAGTCTGTTGAAATGTGAATCAATGGAATATCATTGTTTATGCAAACTTTGTTCAGGTTTTTAACACCTATAACATTAATAAGGTGTGCTCCGTCAAAATCTTTTTCCGCTTTGTCAACTGCTGTATAAGCAGCACAATTAATAATTAAATCAATTTTATTAGCTTTAACAAATTCACCAATTTTTTTTTCCTTAGTAATGTCCAATTCTTCTACATCAGTGAAGAAAAAAGAGTGTTTGAAATTATTAGAAATTTGTTTAATTTCATTCCCTAGTTGACCTTTTGTGCCGGTAATAAGAATGTTTTTCATGAATTATTTTTTTATTTTGCTCTCAAATGTTTTAAAATATTCTTCAAATTGAACAATTTTCCATGTGTCGGAAGAAAAATAACTTAATATTGGTTCTAATTGTTCTGCTGTTAAAAAACCTCTAATAACAGTAAGTAGCTGAAAGTTTTCGTCAAGTACAATTACAGAAGGAAAATAAAATTGTTGTTGAAATAATTCCATTGAAAGTTCATTTGGTTGTCCTTGTCCTAAACTTTTATATTCTTTTCCATTAACACTAATAGTTTCTTCTGTTGCAGCATCAAATGAAATTAAATAATAATTCTTTTCAAGTTCTTCAGTAATTACGGAGTTGGAAAATGAAGTTTTTTCCATCACTTTGCAACTATAACGCCAATTTACATGAGAAAAAAGTATATATTTCTTTGGTTCTGTTTTAGATTTTTCAAAAGCTTCATTAAAAGTTAACCATTTGGGGGATCCGAGTGTATCTATAAGTTCTCCTAATGGCTGTTTTGTTAGTTCTTCTTTGAAGTTTTTTGGATAAGCCATCATATACAATTGTTGAAACAAGATGGCATCTATCGAATTATATAAATCTTCTGAAAAGTAAACCAAAAAAGGTTCAATTTGAGTTGTTTTTAAGTAGCCGGGTACAGGTATGCTGTATTTTAAATCTCTTGATAAAAAAACTGTTGTAGGATAACTCATTCTACCACTTAATAATTTAACTGCTAACTGATTATTCTTTCCGACTTTTGTGTGTTTTTCACCTTGAAAAGTTAATGTATCCGAAGTTTCGGCATCAATTTGGACAGGATAAAAATTATTATTTATAAAGCCTGCAATATTGGCATTAGAATATGTGGTTTTTATCATGTATTTACACCAACTGCACCAATCTGTATAGATGTCAATTAAAATTGGTTTTTGAGTTGTTTTGTTCAATTCTTCTGCTTTTTCAATTGTCATCCAATTGACAAGAGATTTTTGTGTTGTGTCTACTTGTGCTGAAGATAAAAAGGGGATAAATAGAAAAATAAAAAGTAATTTTCGCATGGATAAGTTTTTTTTAGCAGGTTGAAATATTGTGATTTAATTCTTAAATATTCTGTATATTTAAGATGTCAAGCTAAAATTTGTTCGTTTCACAACGATAAATAAATATGCTATTTTTTTGTAGCAAGTTTCAGTGCTGTATAATCTGTGTCTATAATTGCGTAATTAACATCATCACTATGCTGATCGGTAATAGGAATTATTCTACGTTGGATATTAATTTTGAGGTTTTCTTTATTCTTATGCTCAAACGTAAATTCTATTGGTTTTATTTCTTTTTTGCATTTTTCGATTAAACTTGAAATTTCTTCATTTTCGAAATAAAAGAAATCTACTTTATTGGTTTTTAATTCTTCATTAGTATAACCATAAACTGAAAGAAAACTCGAATTATTCCATAAAAGTTTTTGGTCTTTGTCAATAATAACAACAGCATCCATTGTGTTGTTAAGTATCGAACTGAGTTTTTCAACTTCAAATCGGCGAATTTTTATTTCTCTTTCTTGTATTTTCAGTAAACCAAGAACTTGTTTGATTTTAGTTTGATTAACATAGAATAGAAAAATAACAACCAAAGTCATGAAGATAAAACCGCCTAGAAATAAGTTTTTTAAGAGTTTTTGCGTCTGAACCTGAGTTTTGTATAAAAAAGCTTCGTCAAAATCAATGGTGTTTGGTGGATTAATGTTTATATTGTTTATAAAACTATCAGGAATAGGATAAACTGTGTTGTCTAATGTGTCATTCTGCCCAAAAATTGTCAAAGAAAAAGCTAAGAATAGTACTAAAAGAAGAAATTTAGAATTCATATATATATTTTTATTCCATTAAATTTGTAAGATCGTTTGAAATATTGATTACTTTGTGTGGTTTTCCTGATTCATCAAAAATAGGGATATAAGCTTCTGAGAACCAAAGAGATCTTGTGCCAATAGCAACTTGTTGTGTAAACATAGTAACTCGTCCCATCATAAGGTTTTCCCAAAGTTTATCTAGTTGTTCATCTCTGTCGTCATCCATCATAAATGCACCTTGACGTGTTCCCAACATTTCTCTTTTTGTTTTACCTATTAAGCGCAGGAATTTTTCGTTAATACTTGTTATTCTTCTATTCATGTCGTATTCAATTACATACGAAACCTGATTTAATGCATTAACTACACTTTCGTATTCATTAGCTTTTCGAATCATTTCGTCTTGTGTTGCCTGCATTTCTTCAAGGTTTTGGCGCATTACTTCTTCCTGAGTTGATAACTCATTTGATCTTTTTTGAAGATCTCCTACTAATGTGTTTGTTTTAAGGGTAATGCGTAGGTTTGCTACTGTAGATGCAACACTTATCCCAATTCGTTCAATAAATCTACGGACATAAGGCTTAAAGTCTCTAAAAGAGGCGAGTTCAATTACAGCATATATAACTTCGTTGAATTTGAATGGGACAATTAGTAACGAACGTGGTTGTTCTTCTCCTAATCCGGAAGAAATGCTGGTGTATCCAGAAGGAATATCGTTGATGTATATTGTTTCAGCTTCCTGTACTGATCTGCCAATTAATCCAACTCCAAAAGGAATAGATTTATTCAAAAATTTCCTTCGATTGTACGCATAAGCTGCTTGTAGTTCAATTGTATTGTCTTCGTCATTAATTACAAAAATTGCTCCTTGCAAAGAATCTGTGTATTTTACAAGATAACTAACAATATTATAAGTAAGTTGATCGATGTCCTGAGCATATTCCCGAAGAATAGCTGATATTTCTGATTCGCCTTCAATTGACCATTTTTGCATGGCTTCTTCGGTATCTCTTTTTTCCTCTTCTATTTTTGCAATTTTTAAGCTACGTTGCATTTCTAAAAGTGCCTGACCTAAAACATCTGTTTCGCCTTTTAATTGAAGCTTTGCATTAAGATTTCCTTTGGATATTTCATAAGCAAAGTCTTTGATTTCAGCTAATGAATCAACTAAAGTATTAATAGAATTAATCATTTGACCAATTTCATCAGTGTTTTTTGATGATAATTTAAGATCGTTACCAATTTTCATTTGTGATAACTGTTTTAAACTTTCTGCAGCCAAATTTATAGGTTTGGTAATTGTGTTAATAATAATTAAAGTAGTTAAAACCATTAAAATAAGTCCTATAATAGCAAGAACAACACCTATTCTAAATACTTTATTTGCGTCTTGATTTATAATGTTCATCGGTAAAATAACTCCTATACTCCATGAACTATTAATATTTCCAAAGTAAAAAGGTTCAATTATTATTAGGTTTTTATTACCTAATGAGTCTTTTTCTACAAAAGACATGCTTTTTGCTTCTTTTATGTTAAATAGAAGATTACGAGAGGTTACGCTACTTCCTAAAATATTTGTAAGGGGTTTATTGATGTGTTCTCCTGTGCTATTTGCGACAATTTTTCCATTTTGAGAAACCAAAAATGTTTGTGCTTCATTGAAAGGTTTTACATCTTGTATAATATTGTAAAATCTTTCGAGGGCTATATCACATGCAACTAAACCAATATAAGTATCGTTTTTAACAATTGGTATTCCGATACTGGACATAAGTTCTTCGTCCTCTTTTTTCCCCGAATATGAATCAAAATATATATCTGTAACATCATCTAATTTTGAAATTTTGAACAAATAATAAAGGCTTCCGATATTGTCTCCTTCTATGTCCATTGTATCTATTCTGGTTGTAATTTTCCCGTTTTCCCAATAGTATAAATATCTATACCTACCATGATTTTTCTTATAAGTTGTATCAATTCCGTATATTTCCCAACTTATTCCTAAAGATAAAAATTGAGGTGTTTCTTCAATAATATTTTTTATGATAATATTTTGATTTTCAATAAGTTCGTTGTAGTCATTAACGTCAGAAAGGGCTGATAGTGTGTTTTTTATCGATCGTAAAACTTCAATGTCTTCACTAAATATTCTATTGAAAAGTGTTCCTGAACTTTTAATTAGTTTTTGAGTATCTTCTGTTAGGTTTTTGGTGAAAATCAGTTGAACTTCATACAAAATCAACGTTGTAGCAACAATGTAAATAGTTGAAACTGACAAAAAAATTGTTAAAAAGATACGTATTCTAAGACTTCGTCTCATTTGTTTTGTATTGTTTGTAAATTTTGGCTAATTTATAAAAAAAATATCAAATATTAGTTAACTCAAATGCAAAATTAAAATTTCTTTTAGAAAAAATAAAGTTTTAGTTATTTTTTTAGCAATCAGTGTTTTTATTTTATAAAACTTTGAATTGCCAAATCGTAAGAAATGAGTCCAAATCCGGAAATTATTCCTTTGCAAACTGCAGAAATTACAGATTTATGTCTAAATTTTTCACGTGAAAAAATATTACTAATGTGAACTTCTACAACAGGAATAGAAATTGATTTTATTGCATCTCTGATAGCAATTGAGTAGTGACTGTATGCTGCTGCGTTTAAAATTATTCCATTAGTTTCATCTTTTTCAGAGTCTTGAATTTCTGTAATAATTTCGCCTTCTGAATTTGATTGAAAATAAAATATTTCGGCTTTTTTGAATTTTTCTTGCAATTGTTTCAAATAATTTTCAAAAGAAATATCACCATAAATATTTGTTTCTCTGTTACCTAGCAAGTTTAAATTCGGTCCGTTTATTATTTTTAGTTTCAATTTAATTGCTTTTTTAGTTTAATTTGTATCAACATTTTAATTACTTTTCCAAAGATGAAAAAAATATTTTTAATTATTGTCATTTTTTTTCCTGTTTTATTATTTTCTCAAATGCAAACAGGTGAATATCCTTATGCTTTTAATAAGAACATTGTTTTAGATGAACGTTCAATTTATTCGATTGATGATTTTAATGTTCAAAAATATCTTGATGAAGATTTTGCGAATATTTATAAAAGTTCCTACCGATTTGCGATTAATTATGAGGTTAATATTAATTTGAACACTTTCACTTTTAATGAAGAAAAAGATTTTAAGGTTGGGTATTTTAAAATTAATGTTAAAAATGCGCTCGGAATTTCTTTGATTTTCAAAAACTTCAACTTACCGGAAGGTGCTAAAATTTTCATTTTTGATGAGAAAAAAAAATATTTGCTGGGTGCTTACACAAAAGAAAATAATAAGCAAACCGGTGTTTTACCTGTCCGTTTTGTTCCTTCTGAGTCTATTATTATTGAATTACAATTGCCAAATGGGGTTGATTTAGAAGATGATATGTTCATATCTGATATTGGAGTTGCTTATAGAAATATTATTGATGATAGCGATTGGTGTGAAATTGACATAAATTGTAATGATGACGAACGATTGCAAAAACTGAAAAAATCAACGTTAAAGATTGTTTTTCAGGAAGATAAATCAAAAGCTTATTATGCTTGTACCGGAACAATGGTTGCTAATACAACTTTTGATAATACTCCTTATTTTATAACAGCAAACCACTGTGTTAATACTGAAACGGAAGCTAATTCAACTGTGTTTTATTTTAATTATGAAAAAACTGAGTGTGAAGGCGATATTTTTTTTGATGATAAAACTATTTCAGGTGCTTCTTTGATTGCTACAGCTGACGAACATCTTGATTTTTCTTTGCTTCTGTTATCTGAAATTCCACCTGTAGAATATGAGCCTTTTTATGCCGGGTGGGATAGGAGTGAAGATTATTCGGACACAAGTATTTGTATTCATCACCCAGCCGGAGATGTGAAAAAAATATCTTTTGATTACGATGTTTTGGATTTAAGTTCTTTTCGGGGTTACGATGCAAATAAACATTGGAAAATTGTTGAGTGGGACGAAGGAACAACGGAGGGCGGTTCATCGGGTTCCGGACTTTTCACAACAGAAATGCTATTAATTGGGGATTTAAGTGGAGGTGACGCTTCTTGCGATTATAATTACAACGATGTATACCAACAATTTTATCATTGCTGGGACGACTATAATTTGCCCGAGAAACAATTGAAATCTTGGTTAGACCCTTTTGATTTTGAACCTTCAAAAATGTACGGATATGATCCTTATGAAAATATTGATTTAGATGTGCCGGTTAATTTTTCTCTTTTTCTTAATGATTCAGTTGTTAATATTTCATGGGAAAAGCCTGCGAGCACACCAGATAAATATTTTATTTACAGGAATTTAGAGTTAATAGAACAAGTTACTTCACCTCAAACTATTTATGATATAATTTCAGCAGATGGTGTTTATGTTTATTATGCGACTGCAATATATGGTGATGAAGAATCTAAGCCTTCGCAGATGAAATCTTTTGTTTACGGTGACACTTCCAGTATTCCAAAAGTTACAGAAATTAGAATTTATCCCAATCCAACAAATAATATTTTAAATATTTTAACACCTGACACAATACCTATTATAAAAATAGAAGTTTATGATCCTTTGGGGAAAATGACTCGTTTTTATACTGTTGACGAACAAAGATATACAACTATTGATTTATCGGGTCTGGAAAATTCTTATTATTTTTTAAAGATTTATACAATTGGAGATACCTATTTGGAGAAGATAATTTTTATTCGGGAAAACTGATTCTTATTATTTTTTTTGGTTATTGTTTAAATATTTTACCTTTGAAATGATTTTTTAAAAACAAAAATTATACTTAATATGAACGAACAATTATTAACCCTAGAGCCAAAAAGTGTTTGGAAAAATTTCGTTGAATTAACAAAAATTCCTCGTCCTTCTAAAAAAGAGGAAAAAGTAATAGAATTTATGCGTCAATGGGGCGAAAGCCACGGTATCAAAGTTATTGTTGACGAAGTTGGAAACGTTATCTTCAAAAAACCTGCAACTCCGGGATACGAAAATAAAAAAGGTATTATTCTTCAAGGTCACCTTGATATGGTACCTCAAAAAAATAGCGATAAAGTTCACGATTTTGAAAAAGATCCTATCACTGCATACATAGACGGTGACTGGGTAACAGCAGACGGAACAACATTAGGAGCAGACAATGGAATGGGTGTTGCTTTGGCAATGGCTGTTTTTGAATCTAATGAAATTGCTCACCCTCCTTTAGAAGCTTTATTTACAGTTGACGAAGAAACAGGAATGTCCGGTGCTTTTGGATTAAAACCTGGTTTGCTTGACGGTGATATTCTTATCAACTTAGATTCAGAAGAAGAAGGTGCTATTTGTATAGGTTGTGCAGGCGGAACAGACGCTAACGTAGAATTTATGTTCGATAGAGAAGAACCTGCTGCTAATTCTGTTGCTTACAAACTTATTATTAAAGGTTTAAAAGGCGGACACTCAGGTGTTGATATTCATTTACAACGTGGAAATGCTGCTAAATTAATGTTTAGATTCCTTTTTGAAGCTAATAAACAATTTGCATTACAACTTTCAGGTTTTGAAATTGGAAATATGAGAAATGCTATTCCTCGTGAAGGTTGGGCTGTCGTTTCTGTTGAAAAATCAAAGGCTGCTGAATTTGAAGCAATGCTTAAAGAATATGAAGAATCTTACAAAAAAGAATATAAAGAATCAGATGAAGGTGTTACTTTCTTTGCTGAAAAAATGGACAAAGCAGATTTTGTTATTGACAAAGCTACTCATGATGCACTTATTAATTCTATTGCTTCTACTCCAAATGGTGTAATGCGTATGAGTTTATCTATGCCTGGCGTTGTTGAAGCTTCAACAAATTTGTCAATCGTAAAATTACATGAAGATAAAATTGAAATTTCTGCTCTTATTAGAAGCTCTGTAGATTCTTCTAAAAAAGAAGTTGAAGATATGTTTGACTCTCTTTATACTCTTGCCAATGCTGATAAAGTTTGGTTTGACGGACAATATCCGGGTTGGAAACCGGAACCTAAATCTGACATTGCAACTGTTATGGATGCTACTTATCAAAGAATGTACAAAAAAGTGCCTGATGTTTATGCTATTCATGCCGGTTTAGAATGCGGACTTTTGATGGGTGTTTATCCAAATATCGAAGCTATTTCAGTTGGTCCAACTATTAAATATCCTCACTCTCCTGACGAAAAAATTGAAATTTCGACAGTAGCTAAAGTTTGGGATTTCTTGTTGGAAGTTTTAAAAGATATTCCTGAAAAGAAATAAGACTAAGAACTAAGAATTAAGAGCTAAGAATTTCTTGGCTCTTTTTTTATTTAATAAAAATGAAAATATCAACAATGACCACACACTAATTACCAATTTATGACACGCTATAATTCAGCTTCAGAATATTACAAAAAGATTTTTAATCATAGAGTTCAAAAAATTTCGATTGATGCCGGTTTTACTTGTCCAAATCGAGATGGAAAAAAAGGAAGAGGTGGTTGTACTTATTGCAATAATGACACTTTTAAACCGTTTTATTGTTCGCCTGAAAAATCTATTAGTCAGCAACTTACCGAAGGAATAGCATTCTTCTCCGAAAAATACAAAGCTCAAGATTATTTGGCTTATTTTCAGTCATTTTCAAATACTTATGCACCTTTTGAAGAGTTGAAAAAAATGTACCAAGAAGCTCTTGCGATTCAGGGAGTTATTGGGTTGGTAATTGCAACCAGACCGGATTGTGTAGATGAACAAATTCTTGATTATCTTGCAGAATTATCAAAAAAATACTTTATTCTGATTGAATTTGGTGTTGAATCTACAAAAAATGAAACACTGAAAAAAATAAACAGATTACACACTTTTGAAGAAACAAAACAAGCTCTTAAATGGTCTGCTGAAAGAAATCTGAACACCGGAATTCATCTAATTCTTGGGTTGCCAAATGAAACAGAAGAAGAAATGTTGCAACATGCGGTTGAAATTTCAAAGTTAAAATTTACATTTTTAAAGTTACATCAATTGCAAATTGTCAAAAAAACAATGATGGCAAAGGATTTCGAAAAAAAGCCGGAAGATTACACTCTGTTTACACTTGAAAATTATATTGACTTTGTTGTTAAGTTTATGGAATTACTATCGCCTGAAATTATTGTAGAAAGATTTACCAGCGAGACTCCGGCAGAAATGCTAATAGCTCCAATATGGGGAAGAGTGAAAAATTTTGAGATTGTACATAAAATAGAAAAACGCCTTGTAGAACTTGATTCAGGTCAAGGAAAATTATTTTCTATTGCGAAATAGCCAACCCATTTTCCCAGTTTTCTTCAGATAATTTAAATTATCCTGATTATTATAAGCTTCTTTTTCAAAAGGAATGTTTAAATATGCTTTTTTGTGGTTTTTATATTTAACCAGATTTGTAAAATATGAGCCAGCATATAACAAATAAAAAGGTATGATGAAAAAATCTTTTTGTTGTTTCAAATGTATCTTTTCGTGATTTAATAAAATTTTATCAGACGCGTTTTTTTTAGAAGAAACAAAAACATAAGGAAATAAAGTTATTGCAGAAGCAAAACCCATGGTTATAAATTTGACAAATTTTGGTGCGATTATTACTTTCATAATTCAAAGATATTGATTTTTTTCTTGAATAATTGCTTATCTTGTCAAAAATATTTTTTATTTCCCTGAAAATCTCTAATTTAGCAGACAATTTTTAATTTTATTAATGAGCGATATTCAAATTAAAGGTCCATCACTAAATTATTTGAAAGAATTTATTGATGAAAAATACCCCGGCAAATATCAAGAATGGTTTGATGCGCTTCCTGCTGAAGCAAAAATTATTTTTGGTGATATGATTTTATCCACAAATTGGTATGATTTGAATGATAGCCATGTAGAAGGAATTAAAACTCTTGGAAAAATATTTTTTGCCGGTGACGAATTTAAAGCTGCCTATGAAATGGGTAAATTTGGAGGAGTAAAAGCTCTTACCGGAATTTACAAGATTTTTATAAAAATACCTTCATTAGATTTTATTGTAAAAAAAGTTTCAACAATTGCGGCTACTTATTATTCAGAAGGAATCAAAATTTCGATTACAAACAGAACTGAAAGAAAACTCACCTTATCTGTTTATGGATTTGAAGTCGGTCAAGAACTAATGATGCCTAATATTGCCGGTTGGATAGATAATTTAGGCTCTGGTTTAAATTGACGATGGTATTTCAATTATTTCAAAGTAATGTTTTTCTATGCTTTTAAAGCGTTTCCAACTATCTA
>JAFGUD010000320.1 GCA_016938685.1 Bacteroidales bacterium
AAATTTATATCCGATGGAGAAATTAGTGCTAATTTGGCTAAAAACAACGAGTTGATAACAAATATTATAAAAAAATCATTTGCCGTAAACGACAAATTTTGTAACATCTATGTTGGTGAACCGGCTTTTGTTCGCAATCAACACAGTTTTTTCAAAGTCCGTAAGCAGTCTAAATCTAACTTATTAGTTGTCGGAAATGATATTGCTTCGGCAGTTTCAATTCTTGGCTTATCTACTTTTCAAATTATTAAACAAAGTAGTAACGATAGTAAATTCTACATAATTGATTTATTTAATATTGATAATCAGTATTATGGAAAATTAGATATTCTTAAAAAAATTTCAAATAATGTATTTACTGCAAATGCAGTCACATTGCCAGATATATTAAAAGATGTTGAACAAGAGATTAATAAAAGAAACGAAGAGCAAAAGAACGGTAAAGTTACAAACGGAAGAATAGTTTTAGTATTTGCTTATTTCAGAAATGCTGATTGTTTTATGAAAGCACCCGGAGAATTTATGGAGCCGGAAACAAAAAATCATCTTTATACTATATTCAAAAAGGGACCCGATTTAGGCATACATTCTCTACTTTATGCTCTTGACCATACAACACTTATGGAAGTATTTGATTATTCAACAATTGATGATTTTGAAAATAGAATTGCCTTATATCAAGGCGACAGTTTAAAAATAATTAAAGACGATGCAGGTTCTTACCCGAAAGAAAAAGGTTTGGCACTTATACAAGCACCTGACGGAGTAACTTCATATTCGGCAGATTTATTTAAAATCTATTCAGAAATTAATATTTCTAATAAATATAGCGTTAATAATCAGGATATTGAGTTAATTAAACAACTTTTTAATTAAAATAAAATGAGTAGGTCAATTAAAGAATACGGACAAGTTGTTACAAACTTTCTAAACGAAGTTTCAATTTACAATAAAATTGAAAAGGCGGAAGAGAACAGTAATAATCGAATAAATCAGTTTCAAAAGTTCATTTTGCAAAATCAATCTTTGTTAGCAAACTTCACCGGAGTAGAAAAACATATTTGTTATTTTACAGATACTTATCAATTTGAGCAAATTTTTGATTATTCTATTATTGAAAATTCTATACCCGACATTCAATTACTTGCTAATAAATCAAACTTATTGCTTGACAAAACAAAGCAAATAATTTCGGCAAATCAACGTCATAGCAGCGATAAATTCATAGCAGAAATAAAAGACGTTTTACAGTCTTGCAAAGAGAAAATGACTTTACGAGATATTGCAACTAAAATGAAAGAAGTTGATAAAATTTCAGTAAAAGCAGATACAATTCTAAACGAAATTGAAACACTTAATAATTTATTAACTGAAATAAATAAAAAACTTCAAACTATTAGTTCTTATTATGACAGATATAATAAATTAAGCGAAGAAAGTAAAACAAAAAAAATAATTACACATTACAATAATGTTGCACAAATTTCTGATTTCCCGAAAATTATTACAGATTTAACAAACCAAAATCAACTTTTAGACAGCATTATTAGCAGTTTTGATAAAGAAAAACAGCATTTACAAAATGTTCAGAAAAGTCTTGGCTCAAATGTTAATATTTGGAAAGAAGATGCTGATTATTATATCAGTCAGATAAATAATTTGCAGCCAAAGTTGTCTATTTCTGATTTCAGCATGAATACTTTTTTAAACGAAATAATACAAAAAGAAAATGAGAAAAAACAAGATATTTCAAACTACGAAAATTCAATATCAACAATATTAAGACATTATCAAAGTTGGATTAATGATTACAAAACACATCAATATTCAAAAGCTGAATTTGAAAAATTAAAACAAAAAATTTCAGATACAGAAAAACGCAAACTAAATGCACGCAATAAAAAAATTGCAATTATTGTAAGCATTGCAGTTGCAGTTATTACAGTTGTGGTTTTAGGAATTTTATATCCTAAATGGGTAATACCGATTGTAATAATCGCAGGTATAATAGCATTTATAATATGGAGAAAAGTAAAACATTAGAATATGCTAAATGCAAATGATTATAAAACAGGCTATGAACACGGTTTGGAAGATGCCAGAGCAGATAAAGATAAGAGATACCGTTTTAAAGGATTATCTTGGAAATACTGGCTAAATTCCGACTATGCTTCAAAAACTTACATTGAAGGTTACGATGCAGGATACTTAGATGCTATTAGAGAGAAAAATATAGTTCATAAAACACAAGAAATTAAAAACGAAATTCCAATTTACGAAAATAATTCAAATTTATTAACAAATAATTCAAACAGTATGTCAGTACAAAAATTACAATTACAGTTGCAAAAATTGCAAGAAATGGAACAGTTTTTAGGACAGCTTCAACAGCAGTTCCAACAAAACATTAAAATCTATAACGATAAAATGTTTATGTTAAGAAGCTCAGGTATGCCGGAAGAAGTGTGTAATACCTACGACCAAAGGTATCAAATGCCAAAAGTACAAAACATGAGTAAAATGATGCAGGAAATACAGCAAGCTGATTTACCGTATATTAAGAAAAATATTGTGGCAATTCAAAACGCCTTACAAGCAGCAAAATAGTATATTATGAGTAAACAAAATTTACATACACAGCTTACAGGACTTAACGATTTACAAGGCTTTTTAAAAGGTTTTCAGTACAGATTAAATGTTCTTACTGATGAATACAAAATAGTGCTTGATAAATTAGAAAGTGCAGGAGTACCAAGTGAGGTATTAGAAACATACTTTTATTTGTATCGTAATGCAAATATTCAAACATTGGACAATATTAATGCTGATATTTCAAACTTGGATATTCCGTATATAAACAAGGTTATTAATGAAATAAATAATGCGATAAGCGCATCAAGAAGATAATATTATGGATAATCAAAGTTTGTTATTACAACATAGAGCGTTAATTGAGTTTGAGCAGTTTTTGCAAAAGTTTCAATATCAAATTAATAATGATTTAAAGTATTACAACGATAAAATTCAACAACTGCGAATGGACGGTGTGCCTGTTGAAGTTTGTGAAAAATATCAAAATCATTATGCACAACCAAAAGTTGTAAAATTAAATGGTCTCATTCAACAAATTGCAGAAAAAGACCTTAAATATGTGAATAAAGTAACACAAAAAATTACAGATGCTTTAAATACAGCAAAATAAATTAAACATTAATTCAAATAATTTTTTTTTAAAATGGGTAAAAACGATTTTTCAAACGAAGTTGTTGAGAATTATCAACAAAAATGTTGTTGTTCATTAGTGCTTGATGTTTCAGGTTCTATGTATGGTCAGCCTTTGGACGAGCTAAACAAAGGTTTACAAGATTTTCACAAAGAAATTCAAGAAGATGCTACAACATCATCACGTCTTGAAGTAGCAGTAATTACATTTGGGTCGGACATTGACACTCTTGTAGAGCCATCATTAGTTGAAAACTTCACAATGCCGACTTTAACAACCAAAGGAAGCACAAGACTTGTTGACGGGGTGCGGGAAGGCATACAAAAAGTTGAAGACAGAAAAAAATGGTACAAAGACACAGGACAACCATATTATCGTCCTTGGGTAATTCTTATTACTGATGGTGAACCGGACAGCGGACAAGATGTAGGCGGATTAGCAGGAGAAATTAAGGACGGTATGGACAATAAAAAATTTCACTTTTTTGCAATAGGTGTAAAAGGTGCAAATATGAGTGTTCTTAAACAAATTTCGGGCGACAAAATGCCACCTGCAATGCTATCAGGTCTTAAATTTTCAGCATTCTTTAAGTGGCTTAGTCAAAGTATGGGAGCAGTTACAAGTTCAACAGATGGTCAAAAAATTGATATGCCAGACCCAACAAGTTGGATGGATGGTTTTGAAATTGACTAAAACAATTTTATTGCAGTAGCTTTTTTCAAAAAAGCTACTGTAAAATTAATTTACAAACATTTTAAATATTTAATAATGAAACAATTTATTAGTTTATTTGTTTTCACAGTGTTGTTTACAACATCAATTTTTGCACAAAAAGTAGAAGGAGAGCAAAATCAAAAGCATATTATGGCAATTTTTGATACTGCCCAAGTTAAAATTTATTACCAGACATCATATTACATTTTGAAAATTGGAATAAGTGAAGAAAAAGTCAAAGAAATTGCGAAAGAAATAAATATTCATGACCAATTAAATGCCTTAAAAAGCGTTTCGCCTACTGCATATAATTGTTTAATTTTAGCAAAATATCCAAAAGCTCAGAAAGATACACTAACAAAATTATACGTCAAAAATAACACAAACGCTGTATTTGTTAATGGTTTAAATATTAATAGCGACATTTCATCATTGAATTTAATGATTTCTAATATAGTTAAATATTTGGAGAATATTTCAGGAGACGGAACAATATTTCCATATAAAGCCAATCTAAATGAGTTAAAATTACAATTAGAAAATATTGTAAAAAAAGCAAAAACAGATGCTGAAAATTACCAAAAATCTGATGAATATAAAAACAATTTACCAACCCAAGACAATACAAATATCGTTGATGAAAATCAAATTGTAGATAACATACCGGAAGTTGATACTGATAAAGAAGCATGGGAAACAGCAAAAAAAGAAAATACAATACAAAGCTATCAAAAATATCTTACAGATTTTCGGGAAGGAAAATATGTTAGTAACGCAAATGATAAAATTGTGGAATTACAGAATAAACAAGAAGAAAACGCATGGAAAACAGCAAAAGATGCAAACACAATTAAAGCATTCAATATATATATTACAAAATATCCCGAAGGAAAATATGTAAACAAAGCAAACGAAGAAATCAAGAAATTAGAAGGTGGTGGAGAACCAAAGCCAAATTATTTGATATACATTTTGGTCTTTTTAACAATTTCTGTTATTGTAATATTGCTTTTTGTAAATCTGAAAAATAAAAAGAAATTGAAAGAAAAAGAAGCCGAAATAAAACGTATTGAAGCAGAAAAATTGAAAATTCAAGCCATGCAAAATGCTAATTCAAAAGTTAATACAGAAAACAATACTGTTGATGTAACAAAAACAAATACATTAGTTCCCCCAATAATTACATCAAAACCTGAAACTAAACCGATAAAATTACCGATAGGTTTAAAAGGCGATTGGACAATTGTTGGAGCATCGGTAATTGGCAAATCCCATGTTGAAATGAACAAACCTTGTCAGGATAGCCACGCACATATTATGTTAAATGCAAAATGGGGTATAGCTGTTACTTCCGATGGCGCAGGTTCTGCAAAACTTTCTGACATTGGTTCAAAAGCAGTTTCAAAAATGGCAGCAACTATTGTTTTCAAAAAAATTGTAGAAGAAAACAATTGGCATAATACAAATAAACTGCCAAGCCAAACCGAGTGGGAAAAAATTGCAAAAAAAGGAATGCTTGAAATATACGCAGGTCTAAAACAATATGCGGCAAAGAACAATTATGTTTTAACCGATTTAGCTTGCACTGTAATAGTTAATATTTTCTCACCAATTGGCTTACTTGTAACACATATTGGTGATGGCAGAGCAGGTTACAGAACAATGGACGGCGAATGGAAAGCGTCTATCATTCCGCATAGTGGAGAAGAAAGCAATCAAACTATTTTTATAACATCAGCACCTTGGATAGCAGATAAAAACTTTACAATGTCCGGTGTTTCAGTTCCTGAAAGTAGAGTTATTAACGAAAAAATTTCTGCCTTTACTTCAATGTCCGACGGTGGAGAAGCACATTTATTTGAAAGTAGCAAAATAGACCCGATAACACAAAAATGGTCAGACCCGAATAAACCTGCATCTTTGTTTGACAAACA
>JAFGUD010000321.1 GCA_016938685.1 Bacteroidales bacterium
CATTGTTCAATGTTTTTGCTATAAACATTTGACCTCTTCGAGGTCGGTTTTATATTGTTATTTTGTATCATATTCTAAACTGCTCTTCCGTAGAATTCATTTATGTATTCGTTTACCACCAAGTTGTTAATGTACTTCGATGATTCAGCGTTCAAATTTATATTGTTTTTGTTTTTGAATTGGTCAATAACCAATCTCATCATTTGTGTAGTGAAATAGCTTTCATTATCTAACAACCTTGTGTTTTGTAGAACTTGTAAATCAGCATCTTGTTTTACACTTTTTAATGCTTCAAAAATCACACTTTCTTTTTGCGATAATGAACCTTTTTCAACCAAACGTTTGTGGATACGGGCATATTTCGGGTCGCTGTCGTATTTGTCTTTCAGTAAATTATTTTGGCGGTTGAGTTCCTTTATTTTCTCGTAAATTTTTGTCAATGCACCAATATTTTGTTTCATTTCGTCCTGTGTAATTTCATCAAGGTTTTTCTTGTCGAAAAGGCGTTTCAATTCTTCGTACAACGAAACAAATTCGGGGTCTTTTTTGTCAAAATTACTAGCCAAGGTTTCACGGGTTTTCCGTAAGGTATCTTTTAATTCATCGGCTAAAATCAGTTCTTCTTCCGAAATTTTGGTAAAGTGAAACAAAACATCTTCCAAAGCAACATTCAGCAAATTGGTATTGTCGATGTTGTTTTTTAAGGCTTCTTGTGTATTCAGCATTGCAAGATGTTCATCTGTTACCCGATATAGTTGAGCCAACTTTTTGAAGTCAATTTTTTCGAGCAAATCAAAATGACCGAACAATCGAACTAAGTTGTATAAACTCTTGGCATTGCCCAACGCTTTTCTGATGAGCAATAGTTTTTCACGGTCTTTGATTTGGGTTATTTGTTGCGAAAATAATTCAGCATCAGTGGTGTTGTAATAAAATAGAATGTCCTTTATTTCTGCAATTTCCTTTTCAATTTCTTCTTTCGATTTAAACAAATCGGAGTAAAACTCCATTTCATCGCCCAGTTCGGCTTGTAATTCGTCAAAATAGGCTTTGTTGGTTGCGTCAAATTCTGCTCGTATGTCGGCAAAATCAACCACATAGCCATATTTAAAATTTTTGTAGGTTCGG
>JAFGUD010000322.1 GCA_016938685.1 Bacteroidales bacterium
AAGTTACGATATTTGGACGTAAATAAAAAGGTTAAGAGAATAGGGCTACCTTTTAGGTTTAGTGCAACATGTGCTTGAACGCCAGCGTTTTTGGGTAGCTTGCTTCGCCTCGCTACGCTTCGGCTTCGCAAACCACCCAAAAACGCCATCGTCAAGCACTTCACGTTAGCGTTCATTAAAAACTTTAAAATCAAGAAATATGAAATTAAAAAAACTATTGATATTCCTGTTAGCTTTGATAGCATGGAATATTAGCAAAGGACAAATAAGTCAAGGCGGAGAACCGTATAGTTTTAAGGTAGATTTGAAAAACAAAAATCAAGACACAGTTCTTTTGTCCGAAAAAATACCGATAATAAATATGCAAGCTATTGATAAATCAATAATTGAACAAATAAAACAGAGTAATGAAACAGAAAATAAACCATTTCAGTTTGCATACAGTTTTTATGTGGATATTGACTTGAAAAAATCCGCAGTAGTAGATAGCCTTGATATTGGTTTACTTTACCGTTTATCAATAAAATCTGAAAATGCTTATTCAATTAACCTGATTTTCAAAAAATATTTGTTGCCACAAGGAGCAAAATTATTTATCTACAACAATGACAAGACAGATGTAATAGGAGCATTTACAAGTAATAACAACAAAAGTAGTGGACGCTTGGCAACATCACCTGTAAAAGGAGACGAAATAGTCATAGAATATTTTGAGCCATATTACTCAAATTTAAGTGGAGAAATTGTTATAGGGTCAATTAATCATGATTTTATTAATTTTTCAGATGATTTTGGCAATTCGAGTTTCTGCAATATAGATATAAATTGTGATGTTGCAGACGATTGGCAAAACGAAAAACGTTCTGTTTGCAAAATTATGATGAATGGGAATTCATTATGCACCGGAGCTTTATTAAACAACACAAGTTTCGATGGAACACCTTATTTTTTAACAGCTAATCATTGTATAGGCAATCAAGAAGAAGCAGATGACTGCGTTTTTTATTTTAATTACGAAAGCTCTACTTGTAACGGAGGAGATGGTTCGCTTGAACAATCTGTATCGGGAGCAACAATTGTTTCTTCTAATAGTGGTTCTGATTTCCTTTTACTTGAACTAAGTAATAAACCTCTCTCTACATATAACCCCTATTATGCCGGTTGGAATAATTCAGATATTCCATCTTTATCAGGAGCGAGTATCACACACCCAAGAGGTGATGTTAAGAAAATCGGTTTTTATAATGAAGCTATAACAGCATCAATTTATGGTGGTTCGGAAGATTGGGACGTTATTTGGGAAAGTGGAACTGTTGAGCCGGGGTCTTCGGGCGGTCCTTTGTTTAATAATGCCCACCTTGTTATAGGACAAGTTCACGGAGGCTATCCTTCTGATATTTGCACAGATAATGACCACGCATATTTTGGTCGATTTGACATTTCTTGGAACTCTGGCAGTTCCGCTAATAACAGGTTGCGAGATTGGTTAGACCCAACAAACAGCAATGTGACAACACTTAATGGAGCAAATGTTTGTCATGAAGGTGTTGCAAAACACTTAAATATTACTCACACTATTGAGGCAGGTTCGGTTGAACTCTATCAAGCAACTGAAACTATAATTGCCTCAAACATAATAAGAGCAGGTGCAAATGTAACATACGAAGCAGGAGACGGAATTAATTTAGCTCCCGGATTTCATGCAGAAGAAGGTTGCACATTTACAGCTCAACTTAAAGACTTTAACTGCGTTCCGGGTTGTTACCCTGTAACAATTGATTTGCTTCCAAATGTATTCACACCAAATGGAGACGGTATAAATGATAACTTATGTTACCCCGTAACAAATGCAACACATTACGACTTTAAAGCATACAATCGTTGGGGTAATCTGATTCACAGCAGTTCGGGTAATGTTTCAGGTGATTATGTTTGTGTTTGGGACGGAACAGGAGCCTGTGATGGTTGTTATTATGCTGTTATCATTACATTTAGCAATGAATGCAACGAAGTTTCAGAAGCATATAGTATTATGGTTTTTACAGGAGAAAGTAAATCTACTGTTAATAAATCAGAAGAACAAGACAACATGATGTTGAATATTACCCAGGAACCACAAGTCTTTGATTTTAATATGTTTCCCAATCCAACCGATGGAAAATTTACTGTAAAAGTAACTTCAACAGACTTACCTTATACAATTGACATTTTCAATTCAACAGGCATTTTGATATACAAAGTAAGCGAAACAAATTTACAGGAAATCAGCATTAGAAAGCAACTAACATCAGGCGTATATTATGTTAGATTGAATAACGGTGACAATCTGATAACTAAAAAAATAATCGTAAATTAAAAAAATCAAGAAAATGAAAAAAAATATTATTATATTATTCACAATTAGTGTTTTTCTTTTTAGTTGTGAAAAACCGGAAGATTTAACAAATCAAATAGATATAACGGAATTTAACTGGAAAGTCAAATCTCTTACTATCAATACAAAAAAAACAAATACACCTGAGAGAAACTATTTTGATAACGAAATAGATGATATTGAGGCTTATAAGTTGCAATTTAACAGTGATACAACTTTGAGAATAGATATGAGTATTAATCAAATTTCAGGAAGCTATATTATTACATCACAAGGCAAAATTGAGATTTCAGATATTGTTGTAACATTTATATGTTGCGATACAGAATTTGATGAGGATTTGGCAATAAAGTTACCAACAGTAACAGAGTATCAAGTATTAGATAACAATCTAATATTAAAAGGAGAAAATTGTGAAATAGAACTTGAAAAACAGTAAAATGAAAACAAAAAAAGTATTATTTATTTGGGTATATTTAATTTCAACTGCATTGATTGCAAATGCGCAGCTAATTGATAATTATGGTTTTAAATTTAGCTACGGTGTCTCAAATCAGAATTGGAGTTATCAAAATTCTGTTCTTTCTGATTTATCAGGTTGGAAAACTAATAAAAATAGCTTTGTGTTTCAACTCTTTGCTGAAAAAAATATTGGTCAAAACTTTGTATTGAATTGTGGATTAGGTTATCTTCAAAATGGTTTTACCGAACAAGTTGATTTAACGTTTTATTCCGGCGAAACAGCAAAAATTATCAACGATAAAGTTAGTTTTCATAATCTAAATTTTGATTTGAGTTTAAAATACAAATTAAACCAAAACAAAGTCCAGCCATACTTATTTACAGGTATTTCAAGCAACTATTTGATTGATTATAAAACTGCCATAGTTGAATATCAAGGAACTGAATACAATTTAGACACTGAAATTTACGATGGCTTTAACAAAATAACTTTGGGCGGGATTATTGGATTTGGATTAAGCTATAAAAACAAAGTCTTTGCGGAGTTTGAATACAAGCCTGCAATAACAAACAACTTGAACAATCAAAATTTAACAATTAAGAGCAGGTATGTAGGGCTTGTAATTGGACTAAATATCAATGATATAATAAACAAACAGAAAAAATAAGAACGCTAACATTGTGTTTATTTTCATTTGCTTTTTAAGTGCAAAAATTGACTTTGGGTGCGTTAAAAATGAACATTTTACCCTTGATAGACACTGTGCGAAAAAGCAAACGAAATAAACACATTTCCGTTAGGTTCAATCTAAAAATAAGATAACCAAGAAAAGATAGATGTTTATATTCAATAAAATAAGTGATTTATTATCAACGCTTCATAAAGAAGGAAAATTGATAGACATAATTTTTGGAACTCAACGAAAGTCCATAAAATATGACGACTTATTGAATTATGATTATGAACCACAACGTATTGATGAACTTTTACAGAAAAACATCTTAATAAAATCAGGCAGTTATATTGAACTAAATTCTGATTTGCGTGATTTTTTTGAAAAATTTACGGACAATTACAAGGAAATCAATACAGATTATACAACAGGTATTATTCGGGATATAAGAGAAAATTTAGAGTATTTCACAAATGAAACAAAATCTGAAAAAAAGCAAGATTATTTAAACAAAATCAAACGTAATTTACGCAATATAGGAACAGATATTTTACGAAATATAAACAATATACGAAACTATCACGAAAATGAGATTATTACAGAACAAAATTTCAGGATAACAAAAATTAAGTTAGAAAATCTAGATAAACGGAAGAAGGAAGTTGATACATTAATAAACGAACTGAAAAATTTATTAAGAGAAGATAGTCTGGATTTTTTTGTAAAAACGTCTAATGATAGTGATATGCTGAATATTATCACCGATTTACACAAAAAACTATCTGTTGCTCAGAAAAACTGGATTGATATTACACAAAAAATATTGGTCTATATCAATCAAATAAAACTTCAATCGGAATTAACCAAAAAAATTATTGAACTCAAAAAACTCAAAGATGAATTAGTTTTACGCTCTTCATCAGATTTTGAGAAAGTTATTGGGAATGAGATTTCTTTATTTTTTCAACCTGAATTGAGATATTCCACAAAATTGTCAATATCAAATTTGCAAACCGATGAAGGTCTAGAAATAATTGAAAAAGTAAATAAGAAAAAAAAGCGAAAACTATTGTTGATTTCGGAAGACAACAACCCGATTGAAGAAGATTTTTTTGATGCTAAATCCGAAGAAAAACAGATAATTAATTTACAAAAACTTCAACTTGCGTTCAATTCGCAAAGCAAAAATTTATTTGATTTTCTTATAGATTACAATTTCAATTCGGAATTATCAGTAAATGAAAAAATTACATTGTTTTGTCAATTTGCATCGCAGTTTAGTGATGAAATACAATTTACCGATAAGTATTCGACATTTATAAATTCAAACAAAGAGATTAGTAGCTTTAATTCAATAGAATACGCTGTTATTTTACCAAAATAAAAATTATGCAATTACCAACAGTAACACAAGATATATTTGAGTATCTGAGCAAAGGAAATTTTATAAGTGAAGATACTGCAAACGATGAAATCAGAGATTTGCACAGAGTGATTGAAAGTAACGAAAACTTTGAATTATTGCGTGAGTATTTTTCAAAAATTGGTTTTCAACTCGAAAAAGGTGCTGGTTTTTATTATTTCAGCAGGCAGGAAAAAAAACAAGATTTAGAACGTAAAATCGAACAAGCTTATAAATGGTTGGATATATTAGACTTTCTAAAATATTACGGTAGTTCTGTAAACTCAATTTTTAGTCAGGGAACTTATTTTTCACCTACAAAAATATTTGAACAGTGCAATTTGAATGAAAATTTAGCAGAGAAATTGAAAAAACTAAAAAGTCAATACAACGAACTCAATAAAGAAAAACCGCTTGACCAAATCAATAAAATTATCGAATTGCTTAAAGATGAAACTTTTGTGGAAATACACAACCCTTATACAGACGAATACAAAGTTTTAGCTTCTTTCGGTTATCTTGAAAAACTTTTTGGCATGATAAATATTTCCGATAAATCGCTTAACGAATAAACAATGAGATTTTTAAGTAAAATAGTTTTAATAAAAAGTGCAAGTTTCGATTTTCAGGAATTGTATTTAGATGGAAATGTGCATTTTACAGGCGACCAGGGAACAGGGAAAAGCACTATTCAGCGTGCAATTTTATTTCTTTACAATGCCGACAGTCAAAATTTAGGAATAAAAGCCAAACAAGACAATTTTGCAGATTTTTATCTTCCAAATACAAACTCTCATATTATCTACGAAATAAATACCGAAAATTCAAAATTTACAATTTGGTTACATAAAGAAAGTAATCACGTTTGTTATCGTTTTATTGCAGCACCTTACAATCAGGAATATTTTGTCGAAAATACAGCCAAAGGTTTTTTTTCTCGAAATCCCGAAGATGTTTTGGGCGATTTAAGGCAAAGGAACATTAGGGTTCACCGCCAGATTACAAAATACACAGAATTTAGAGATATTTTATACGGAAATATTGATAATAGCAAGCAAATGAGAGAATTTGCAAATTACTATCTTTTTAAAAGTCCTGTATATCATAATATTCCAAAAACAATAACAAGCATTTTTCTAAATTCTGAACTGAAATCAAGCGATATTAAAAACACAATAATTCAGTCACTTAGTCAAAACGATTTTCAGCAAAACGAAGGAAAAGGATATGTGATTGATTTACCTTCATTAAAAAGGCAATTGTCTGATTTTGCGAAAGATTACCACGATATTAACAACTATTCAAAAATTCAAAAAAGAGCAGAAAGTATAATTGCAATTTACAACGAAATTCAAAGCCTTGAACAAGACAAAATACTTACGGCTCAACAAATTGGCAGCAACATAAAAGTTCTTAAAAGTAAGCTCGAATTTTCCGAACAAGAAAAAAATAAACTAAATAATGAACTTACTAACCAAACAAATTCAGAAAAAGATTTTGCGGATAAATACAAAAAAGAATATGAAGCTATTAAAAAGGAAATTGATGTATTAGAAGATAAAATTAAAACTGCCGAAAAAAAACAACTGCATTATAATTCTATTGAAAAATTTGAGCTGAAAGGAATTACAAAAATACTCGAACGTGTAAATCAGGAAGTCTTTTTTGAAAAAGAGAAGAGAGCAAAACAACAAGAATTAGACGTTTTATTAACGCAATACAAATCAATCGAAGAAAAATACCGGACACTTACAGAAAAACTTGATATTGAAACACAAAACTACCAAAATACCATTTCCGAGAAAAAAAATGAATTATCCGAATTTGAATATCGACAAAAGGAAATAATAAGCAATCGGCACGATGAATGGCGAAAAAACTTCGATAAAGATTTTTCTATTTTGCAAGACCAACAGGAACAGCAAAAAGATGCACTCAATAAAAACCTTTTGGAATTACTAAAAAATAGAGACGAAATAAACAAAACAGAGTTTTTTAAAGAATTAATTCAGGAACAAAAAGATGAAATTTCGCAAAATAATGTTCAATTTAAAGAAAACGATAATTCTATTCTAATAAAATCAAAAGAAATA
This sequence comes from Bacteroidales bacterium, assembly GCA_016938685.1. Taxonomy (GTDB): domain Bacteria; phylum Bacteroidota; class Bacteroidia; order Bacteroidales; family JAFGUD01; genus JAFGUD01. The sequence goes on from JAFGUD010000322.1 coordinate 7,006, forward strand.
GAAAACCTAAAAAATCAAAGTGAATTTGAAAACAAAGAAATTCTAAACGATTACAATATTAAAAAATCGGATATTGAACGAAGCCGAAAACAATGCAAAGATGAAATAAGCGAAATTGAAGACAAATTACATTCGTTTGAAAATTCGTTTTATGAATTTTTGAATAAAAATAATGAAGGATGGCAAGAAACAATTGGAAAAGTTTGCGATGAAAATATCTTGTTTTCGCAATTTTTATCACCTGAAATTGTGAATATTAACGACTTATTCTACGGCATAAAAATAAATTTAGATGAAATTCCGGTTAAAGTAAAAACAATAGCCGAATACAATCAAAACCTGCAAGAATTAAACGAAAAACTGAAAGAAATTTCTATTCAATTTGAGAAATTAGTAAATGAAAACGAACAGAATAAAGTTAAAATTGAAAAAAAATTCAATGATAAAGTAAAACCGCTAAATAAAAGCATTCAGGACTTAAAAGCAGAAAACCAACAAATTTTATTAAAAAATAAACGATTAGAATTAAAAATCAATGAATTAACAGAACAGGCCAAACATAAAAAGGCAGAAGAATTAGCCAAAATTCAACCACAAATTAAAGATGTTGAACTGAAACTAAACAATATTAAATTGCTGATTAAGAATTCTAAAATCGAATACTCTAAAACAATCGAGCAAAAACAAACTGACAAGAAAAATGAAATTTCTCATATTGAAAAATCGGTAAAAGAAGACAAAATTAAATTTGATATTCAGTTAAGCAATTTCATTAAAAATCAGGAAATTAAAAAAAGACAATACGAAACCGACAAAGAAAATGAATTGACAGGGAAAGGTGCAAACACAAAAATAATTACGGATTTAGAAAATACAATTGCACAAATTCAAAAGAAATTAGACCAAATTCAGACTTTAAAAGAAATTGTTAGTGTTTATAATTCAGATTTGAAGGAATGGATAAACGAATTACCGAATTTTAAAGAAAATAAGAAAATAGAAGAAACTAATTTAAGCAAATTGAACGCTGGTTTTCAAGAAAAGAAAGATGAATTCAAAAAAATTAAAAATAATATTTCCAAAAAAATAGAAATCGAAGACAAAGCAATTGATAGTCTAAAAAAACAGAGCAACAAATACGAAGATTTTTCTACAAATCCAATCTCAATCAATGTTTTTACCGATGTTGAATATTACATTTTGTCTTCAACTTTGGACAGTGATGAAACTGATATTAGCCAATTGATAGACCATATTAAAGACATTTACATAAAACTAAACGAACAAAAACAAGATTTACAAGCCAAAGTAACAAAATTTTTAAGTCCATTTAAAGAGAAAAATATTTTCGGGTTTCCTGTTAATATTTCTGAAACAAGCCAATTATTTGACTTTGCCGAAAATTTAACGGAATTTGTTGCAGAAAACAAATATGCAGAATATCAAAAATATTTTAAGGAATTATATGCACGACTGATAAGTTTGATTGTGGGCGATATAGACAGGCTGACATCAAAATTTAAAGAAATTTCGGAAATTGTTGAAAGTAAAATGAATAAAGATTTAGAAAAGAGGAATTTTGTAAGTGTTGTTCAAAAAGTTGAGCTAAAAGTTGAAACATCGCAAAACAAAATTATTCAAACATTTCAGGAAATTAAAAAATTTAACGATAGTAATCCATTTCATTTTGGCGAAACTAATCTTTTTAGCGGTCAGGAACTTGAAGCAAGTAACGATAAAGCACTACAATTACTGACTGCATTGCTCAAAAACATAGAAGATAGCACTTTGCAAGAAATTTCACTTAAAGATACGTTTGAACTAAAATTTAGGGTAATTGAAAATCAGAAAGATACAAATTGGCAGGAAAAATTAACGGATATTGGTTCGGAAGGAACTGACATTTTGGTTAAAGCAATGATTTACATTACGCTTTTGTATGTTTTCAAAGAAAAAGTTTCCAAAAAAGTAAAAGACTTTCAGTTACATTGTATAATGGACGAAATCGGTAGAATTCACCCTAAAAACGTGGAAAGTTTGATAAAATATGCCAACGAACGCGGAATACTTATGATAAACGGGTCGCCTGTTGAAAATAATGCCCTTGCATATAAACACGTTTACGATTTCAAACGGACAAAAGACAGCAAAACAAAGGCAATCAAACAAATAACTATTGACTGATGGAAATAACACTTACATTCGCAAAACTTTTATTAAGGCTGATAAACGGCGAACAAATTCCTATTGGCCAGTTTAATTCCGAAGTCAATAAAAATTTGCTTAACAATTTTATTGCTGATTTTGCATTATCGTCACCAAAACCAAAAGGAAAAACAAAGTTAATTTATTGCAGTAACGAAACAGATTTAAGAAATTATTTATTCAGCAAAGGTGTTCCGCATTTAGAAAATTACATTGAATATTTAGAAACAGGAAACTATTCACGAGCAGAGAATGCGATATTTGCATCTGATACTAAAATTAAAAATTTCAGGGTATTCGAAGGCTTTTTTGTGAATACGTATCTTGATTTGTTCAGTGCTTTGAACAACCAAAAAATTTCGTTAAAACCTGTTGCAGGTTCGTGGATTTATATAGTTGATTACAAGAATTTTAAAATTGAAAAAGACATAACTATTGTTGGTGTTGAAAATACTGAAAACTTTAAATTTATAGAAAAGTATAAACACTTGTTTGCCGACATAAAACCCTTGTTTTTATTACGTTACGACAATAATACTTATATTGATTGGTTAAAATCAATTCCGAATGATTATTTGCATTTTGGCGATTTTGATTTGTCTGCATTAATTATTTATATCACAGAGTTTAAAAACAAATTACCGGAAAAACAATGCAACTTTTTTGTTCCGAAGAATTTAGAAGAATATTTTCGGCAAACCAATAATTATAAAGACTATGACAAACAGCTGAATGATGAACGGATTAAAAATTTTAATTTCACCCAATATCCTGAAATTATGGCAGTAGTGGATTTAATTTTAAAATACAAAAAAATAGTATCGCAAGAAATATTAATAAAATGAATTAAGAACCTAACATTGTATTGAAAAACATTGCGGGGCAGTGCATTAATGAAACGGAATTGCAAACTTTCAACTTTGGTGCAAAAATCAACATTTGTGAAGCCCCGCAACGTTTTCAATACATTTCCGTTATGCAAAACTAAAAAACGATATATGTTTGATATAATTGGGGATATTCACGGTCATAGTGATGAACTAGAAGAGTTATTAGTTAAATTAGGATATACTGTAAAAAATGGTATTTATTCTCACCCCGTAAGAAAAGTAATATTTGTAGGTGATTATATTGATAGAGGTCCTCAAATAAGAGAGGCTTTGCATATTGTAAAAAAAATGACTGAAACTGGAAATGCAATCGCTCTAATGGGAAACCATGAATATAATGCAATTTGTTTTAATTATCAACAAAAAGAAGGCGGATATTTACGAAAGCATTTAATAAAAAATATTACTCAGCACTATGAAACACTTAACCAATTCATGGGCTTTCAAAGAGAATATGATGATTATATTGAATGGTTTAAAACACTTCCTCTATTTTATGAAACAGAAAAATTCAGGGTTGTTCATGCTTGTTGGGATAATATTCATATAAATTATCTAAAAGAACAATTAGTTGACAATAGACTTACAGATGATTTAATTTACCTATCAACTATTAAAGGAAGTAAACTAAATAAAGCAATTGATGAAACATTGAATGGAAAAAGAATAAAACTACCAGATGGATTTGAAATAACAACAAAAGATGGTAATAAGAGAACAAAGATTAGAGCTAAATGGTGGGAAAATACTCAAATAGACATTGATTACTGCAAAATCAGTATAGAATTGATTGAAAATTTACCAAATCTAATAATTGACAAATCATTTCTATTTAAAAAACATTACAAAGAAACAGAAAAACCAGTTTTTTTTGGTCATTATTGGCTTGACGGTGAACTATCCCTTTTTAAAAATAATATTTGTTGTTTGGATTATAGTGTTGCAAAGAAAGGGAAGTTGGTTGCTTATAAATATGATTTTGAAAAGGATTTGTCCTCTCAAAAATTTGTATCCATTAACTGCAATAATTAAAAATGATAGATTTAGGAGTAGTAAATTTCCATTTTACACATAAATGTAATTACGATTGTAAATTTTGTCATAGTAATTTTTTTGCATC
>JAFGUD010000323.1 GCA_016938685.1 Bacteroidales bacterium
AAAAGAGCTTGGATGGATGGAATTTTTGCAAAAGTTCAAAATTTGAGTCCTCCATTTATTTTTTCTAATGCATAATCCGGGTTAAATCAGTCTTCTGAAAACACTATTAAAAGAGATTTGCCCAAAATAATGACACTTTGTTTACTTTCGTAAGCCTCTCAGGGTTCAGAAATTTTGTAGAAAGTGCAGTGTAATTTTATTTAATTTCTATACTTTCAACAGTTTGTATTAACTTTTCTTTTTCTTCTATATTACTTGTAACTCCATAAAAATACACACTCGATTTTTTTCCAATTAAAATTGCTTGATACAAAAAAGATGAGATGTCATCATATAATACATCTCCTTCTATAAAGTAACTTTGGTAGTTATTAATGTATTTTTCAGAACGGATAATATTAATAGGTTCAACATTATTCAATAAGCTTCTTTCATAAGAATAATCTAAAAACTCTTTAGCTGCATCAAATGTAGTTTCTGTCATTGCAGATATGCCAATAAATCGACTAAATGAAGAATCCGAGATATTATTTTCTTTCGGTGCATATATGAAAGAGTTTGAAACAGTCTGTTTGTAATCATAGCCTAAAATCGTTTGGTCGAAATTAAAATTGGCTAATTCTAAGGGGTCAAGCTTAAAATTTTTATCATAGTAACTTGTTTTTAATATTTTTAACAATTGCTTTTTTCCTTCTTTATCTGTATCTTTACATACGCAGCCAACAATAATATAAGAACTATCGTCGCCAAAAAAACATCCAAATTTAGTTTCACCAGGAAATTTAGATGGTCCTTCTGCATAAATTGCATCAAAATTATTAAACTTAAAAGTTTTATAAACATCTATTTTTGCTCCTGTTTTTAAAATACTGTCTTTTGCTAAGAATTTCTTATTCTCTGTAAATGACATATTATTAAATTCCATAACCTGAATGTATAATTTGTCATTTTTTTGATATCTTGCTAATTCTTTAATGTAAACAAAATCATCAGGAACTATAACAAATAATTTTGTCCCTAAAATTCTTATATGTTTCGTAGTTTTTTCTGTTTTAATTTCATCTGGAAAATCCATTGTGTTTGAACTTAAACACGAGCTCAAATACATTATTAAATATATAATTATTATTTTACCTTTCATTTTTTTTGTTTTTATAATAAAATTTCATTTTTTTTAATTATACCAATAAATCATTACTACTAATTACTACAATGAAACAGATATGGCGACTTAATGCCCCCCTTGCTGGTGCTAGCTTTTAGCTCGTACCTTTACCATCTTGTCTTTTGTATCCGAACAATTAATGACGTGAACTCCTAAACTCGGCTTATAATAAATCAATTTCAATTTCCTCAGCCTCTAAACTATCGAAAGTGGTTTTACCATCAGGTGACAATACCTGACTGAGGCAATAAAACCTGTCCATGTTCCATCTGAACTGCACACTGGTGAGAAAATCCGCAAATACAGAGTTTTCTCTTTTACATTACTCTAATATCCCAATTACTCAAATAAAACTTTTTGTAGTTAAAAAGAGACGCAATAAACCCTATAAACGCAAGGCTGAGAAACACAAAACTAAATAGAAAAACTAACAAACCAATCAAAAACATACTTTCGTAAAAATTTGAAATATTAGAAGAATACGAGTTGCTAAGTCCCCATATTGAAAAAACTAATCCTATAATTGAAGAGCCGGACAAATATGCCATTACGACTAATAATTTTTTTGTATATGTAGGATCTTTTATTCTGATGGCTTCTATCTCATCAAAATTATAAAAATTTCCCTCAATTTTCATTCCGCCTTCAACAATATCCACAACGGTTCCTCTTACTACTTGATTTGAATTCAAAAACAAAACAACTTTTTCTCCTTCTTTTATTCTAACTGTTTCGCCCAACCTAACTTTATTGTAAAAAACAACTTCTGTAATAGTGTCTCTCAGAATAGTATTTGATGCTTTTGAGGTATTAGGAAATCCAACAAAAACAAAAAACACAACAACCGGTAAGAAAATTTTCAAGTTCATTTGCTTCTTTTTTTTACAAAATTAAAAAAAAATCCAACTTTTTTTAAAAAAAATTCAACAAGAAACTTATTGTAAATCAACATATTCAAAAACACACAACTATAAAAATCGCCGTACGACTATAAAAATAGTTGTAGATTAAAAATAATTTTTATCTTTGCGACATGATAGAATTAACAAAAGCAGAAGAACAAGTTATGCAATTTCTTTGGAAACTCGAAAAAGCTTTTCTGAAAGATATTGTTGAAAATTATTCAGAACCAAAACCGGCAAGTACAACTGTTGCAACAGTTATCAGGGTTTTGATTAAAAAAGGGTTTATCGGATTTAACACTTACGGAAAAATAAATGAATATTTTCCGTTGATTTCAAAGGACGATTATTTTAGAAAACACTTCAAGAAAGTGGCAAAAAACTTCTTCAACGGATCTTCCAGTAAAATTGCATCTTTTTTCACAGATGACAAAGATGTAAATTTATCGGAGCTTGAAGAAATGAAACAAATGATTGAGGAACGAATTAAAAAACTTAAAGAAAACAATGAGTAGTTTAATAATTTACATCCTGAAAATAACATTAATATTTTCGGCAACTTACAGTTTTTTTTACATTTTTCTGCGAAAATTAACTTTTCATTCTCTTAACAGAATGATTTTGTTGATAATTATTCCGCTCGCGTTTCTTATTCCGTTTTTGGATTTTGGCAACTCGCAAATTTCCCCAAACAATTTAATTTTTCCTACTTTCGATGAAGTTAATTTTTCTACACAACTAACAACAAATCAACATATTGAGACATCAGAAAAAATCAGTTTTAATTTCAATATAATTTTATGGCTATATCTGTTAGGTTTAGGTTTTAATGTTTTCAAACTTGTTAAAAATGCTTTTAAATTAATTCTTCTAAAACAAAATTCTGAAACATTTTACAGAAATGGCTACTTATTTATTGAAGCTGATATTAAATCTGTTTTTTCCGGCTTCGGTTGGATTTTTGTACCCAAAAACAAACTAAACAGCTACAAAAATCCTATAATTGAACACGAAAAAGCTCATGTTGATTTGTTGCATTTTGTGGACTTGATTTTAACTGAAATTTTCATTATTTTTCAATGGTTCAACCCTTTTGTTTATTTCTATCGAAAAACTCTCAAAACTATTCATGAATTTCAAGCTGACGAAAAGGTTTTAAAAGGCGATGTAAAAAAATCGCAATATTTAGAAATCCTACTTCAAAATTTTGAACATGAAAATTTGTTTGGTTTTCAAAACAATTTCAATGGTTTAACATTAAAAAAACGAGTAAAAATGATAACAAAAAATAAATCATCAAAAATTAAAATCGCAAAATATCTTTTAATGATTCCGGTAATTGCTTTTCTTACAGTGGCTTTTGCCAAAAATGCAAATAATATTTTGCCTGAAGTTGCACAAAACATTAGTGTTTTAAAAAAATCTGACAATCTTCCATCAATTTTCCCGATAAAAGAAGGAGAATACATAAGAATTTCGACCGGATTTGAGGATTTTTATCATCCTTTCAAGAAAAAAATTGTTCATCACAATGGTCTTGACATTGTTGCAGACGAAGGAACTGAAATAATCGCAACCGCTGACGGAATTGTAGTTACTGCTGAGTTCAAAGAAGGTTGGGGTAATTTAGTTGTTATAAAACACGACACTGAATTTGACACTTATTATGCACATTTGAAGAATTTTAATGTCAAAAAAGGAGATAAAGTTACCAAAGAACAGGTAATTGGCTATGTGGGAAATACAGGAATGTCAACCGCTCCGCATCTTCATTACGAAGTTCGCAAAAACGACGAACCGCAGGATCCAAAATTGTATTACTAAAAATAAAAGTGTCAGATTTTAAGGTCTGACACTTTTATTAACATTATTTTAATAAATCATTTAACTTTTTTGGCAATTTCTTCATGCATTTCGATAACCTTAGGGTAAAGGAAAGAAGAAAAAACAATTTCTTTTTTATTAACTGAAATAAGTTTTAGAACTTTCATTTTAAAACCGGAAGCTTTAGTATCCAAAAACTGAAGATCACTAATTTGTTCATATTGATAAAACACTTTCTTACCATTTATTAAATATTTTACTTCAAATCCGGTGCTAAAAATTTCTATTTTTTTTAATGTCGAAACAGCAGCAAAAAGGGCTAGCGAATATACACCTACAATTATCCACCCCCAAACAGATAAATATCCGGGTAAACCAAGTGTCACCAACAGAATCAGCCCCAAAGTAGCTGCAAACAATAAATAAATTGAAGGTCGAACTTGAGTTGTCAAAATTGGAGCTTCGTTAGTAGTTTTATTATTAGATGTTTCATCCATTTTTTATAAATTACAAGTATCTATATAAACGCAAAATTAAGGATTTATTTTAAAAAGAAATGATTTCAAAAAAAATTCCGAAAAATCGTTTTAAAATTTCTATCTATTTGAAAAAAAATTAAATTTGCCCTCGAATTGGTGACCGAATTCATTTTCTTGTTTTCGGTTGAAACGGGAATCAGGTGAAATACCTGGACTGTCCCCGCAGCTGTAATTGCATAATAGTTTGAAGTTGAAAGTTCTTAATGTTATGAAGCAAAAACAATTTTTATAACAATACACTTTACAACTATCTAACTCAAAATTCGGACATTTCTCTGCCACTGTTCATTTTTTTGAATGGGAAGGCGTTCCGAATAAAGCATAAGTCAGAAGACCGGCCATTTCAACCACACTTTTTGAATTATCGCGGGATAGTAATTCAACAGTAAACCTATAATAGTTTCCTGCAAGTGGTTATTTAGTGAAAAGTTGAAAGTCGAAAATTTTTCAACGAACTAACTTTCAATCAATTATTTAATTCTAAAATGTAAAAAAAATGAAGAAGATTTTTCTTTTTGTTGCATCATTTTTTGCAATTGCCACTTTTGCTTTAAATGCTCAGGAAACAGTATTTACTTTCGATGAACTTTCTCTACCGGACACCGGCTTTTGGAACGGAAGTAATACAAGTTTTTACAACGATTTTTTTGGTGATGACCTTATTTCATTTCCAAACACATACACCGCAGATTGGGACAGTTGGGAACAATTTGCATTCAGTTCTTTGACTGACACATTATCGCAAGAATTTTCAAATCAATGGAGCGTTTTTACAGGAGAAGCTTTCAGCGATAGTATTTTTGGTCTTGCATATATTCCAACCGACTGGATGAGTGCAGATTACTCTACAATTCCGATCGAAATAAACTTTACAAATCCGGTAAAAATAAACGGCTTACAAATCACAAATTCAACGTACACAGGACTTTCAATTAAAAATGGTTCTGCTTACAGTTTACCTTTTGAAGAAGGCGATTATTTCAAAATAATGATTTACGGAATTTTTAATGAGACCAAAACCGATTCTATTGAAGTCTTTTTGGCAGATTTTCGTGATGGAGATACATTAATTGTTAAAGATTGGCTGAATATTGACTTAAGTTCTCTTGACACAATTACATCGCTTCGTTTTGACGCATATTCTACTGATATTGGCGATTTTGGGATAAATACACCTCTTTATTTTTGCATTGATGATATTTCGTACAATATTCTGCCTGTAAATACACAAGAAATAACAGATAATTATTTTAATGTTTATCCAAACCCAACAACTGACTTTATATTTTTTAATCTATCATCAATAGAAAAACCGGAAAGCGTTAAAATATTTGACTTATCAGGAAGAATAGTTTTTAATTCTTCTTTTGACTCAAAAATAGATGTTTCAGATTTTGATTCAGGAACATACATTATTCAAATTCAAGGCAATAATATTATAAAAACTTCCAAATTTGTCAAATTATAAAAAAATATTAGTTAATAGCTTTATTCTTGTGCTAGGAGTTTTAGTTTCTGGCACAAGTTTTTCGCAAGAATTTGCTTCGCAAGTAAACTTTTCTGGAACTACTGCCATTCACAAAGACAGTGCAGATTTTGTTGGTTGGGCAGTTTCGTGTGTTGTAGAAAGAGGTTACGTTAACATTGCAGATACCAGTTTATATTTCATGGGTTCAAACAAAGCTAGTTTTGGCTCAGATTCGCTTGCAATTGGCGAAGCCAATGGAATAATGGACGTTGTAAGTCTTGGAGATGGCGGTTCGGCAGTACTTACATTTAATCCTCCGATTACAAATGGAGAAGGATTTGATTTTGCTGTTTTTGAAAATGCGTTATTAGTTCAAAATGAGCCTGAAATGGCGTTTTTAGAACTTGCTTTTGTTGAAGTCAGCTCAGATGGTGAAAATTTCTACCGATTTTCTGCTACTTCAAACGAACCATTTTTGCATCAAATTGGCAGCTTTGATTATCTAAATTGCAATAATTTCAACAATTTAGCCGGAAAATATCCAACTTTCTACGGAACACCTTTTGATTTAGAAGAATTAGCAGAATACTCAGACGAATTAAACTTAAATAGGATAACTCACGTAAAAATAATTGATGTAATCGGCTCTATAAATGAAGATTATGCAAGCCATGACAATTACGGAAATATTATAAATGACCCCTATCCTACCCCATTTAATACAGGCGGTTTTGACTTAGACGCAGTCGGAGTTTTAAATCAGGCTGAAATTTCAAATACTGATAAAAATATAATAATTTACCCAAATCCAACAAGTTCTTCTGTAAAAGTACAATGTGGAGAATTAAAAGTCAAAAATATAAATATTTTTGATGCAACAGGCAGACTAATTGATAATTGTCAATTGTCAACCGACAAATATATTTTTGACTTTTCAGGTAATGAAAAAGGAATTTATATTATTGTTATTTCAACAGAAGATGCAGTTTATTCAGATAAAATAATTCTAACGGAGTAAAATAATTAAAGAAAAACTATTTATCTTTCAATTTGTAGAGTTCTTCTTGTAGTTTTTTAATTATTTCGTCTTTCTCTTTTGATTTTTCTCTCTCTTCTTTTATAATCTTATCTTTTTGAGCGATTAATCTTTCTTTTTTCTCTAAATCCTCTAAAATTTCATCTTCCACGTCCATTGTTTTACGAACTTGTTCATCTGCTATAGCCTTCAAAAGTTGTCTGACTACAGATTTATAACGTTCGGGATAATCTTCTTCATTTATGCTTACTTCCTGGATTTTGCCAACCTCAAATACACTTAATGCTTTCTCTAAATCATTTCGTCGTTGCTTTTTTAAAGCCGGAATTTGAACAATTATACTATCGTGAGTTAATGTTTCAATAAACATTTCTTCTCCTTTGAGTTTATCTCCGTTATAATTATCAAGATACTGGCGTTTTACTCTAATAATTGGAATATCTTTATTGTTATCCAAACCGTAACCAAGAAAATAAATTGTTATTATTGGCAGAGGTAAAATTTTATCCTCTTTTTCAATTGTATTTTGTTTTGAAACATATTGTTCTCCAAGATATTTGCGAAATCGAATTAAATCTGTTGTAAATTTTGCTTTTTGAATTTCTATCAAAACGACAAGTTTTTCCCCGCTTTTTAGTACAATTTCTGCTTTAAAATCAATCCTATAAACTGTTAAGGTTTTATTTTCAGTGTCAGTTGAAAATTCCTGTGGACGTAATTCTAATGTGTTTATTTCAACGCCAAGCAAATCTGAAATCAAAAGCTTTGCTATTTTATTATCAGACAATAAATATTTAAAAACAACATCATATATTGGGTTTGCTATTTTTGTCATTGCAGTGAAATTTTATTTTTTTATCACAACACAAAGATAAGACAAAATAACGACATTTGAAACATAATTAATTCAAAATCTTACTGAAAAATATGTTGTCATTTCTTTCAAGAAAAAATTATCAGAAAATTTAACCCGGATTATTCACAAATAATCCTGACGATTAAGAATAACTAGCAAATTTGGAGTTTTTCAAACATCCAAATTTGAGTTATT
>JAFGUD010000324.1 GCA_016938685.1 Bacteroidales bacterium
AATCAGGATAATCTTCTGAATAATCAATAAAAACAATACTTTTCCCTTCCTGTCCGGCTATTCTGTTATATTCGTCATAATTGTATTGTTCCCAACGAGAGTAACATCCAATTATAATTAGAGATATTGATAAAAAAACAATTGATATTAAAAATTTATTCATTGGTCTTTTGCTTTGGCTCGTGAAATTTTGATAATAAATTTATTTGAAGAGAAACACTATAAACAAACAACTCACAATAATTGTAAAAACTGTATTGATTGGTTCTTTCGTTAAAATGTCCTCCTTCAAAATAGTTTATATCAATAAATTTAGAATAATTAAAATTAAAATCAAGAGTAAAAGTTTTATATTTTAAACCAGCACCCAAATAACCAAAAAAAGATATTTTATTAAAAGTATCAAGACCTGCTAATAATATTTGAGTTCGGGTAGTTCTGTAATCTGATGCTTCATTCCATATTTGGTCAAAATAATTCAGATAATAAGTTGAAATACCTGCAAAAAACACAGGACGTAAAGATTTTTTATTAAATAAATAAAAACCTCCGGAAATAGTATGCCCTCCAAAAATCCAAAGCAATTCCATAGAATAATATCCTGTGGGAGTTTGCCAATCAAAAAAACTGTTAGCATATTCATCCATATTCACTGAATTTCTGAGCTTTAAGTTGCTTGTAAACCATTGAGCCCAAAAATCAACTTGTATAAAAAATGGTTTTTTAAAATCGTACCTGAAAAAAATATCAGGATAAGGATAAAGTTTCGTCTTTTCTGAGTATGAAAATTCAGCAAAAAGTATGCTTTCATTTAAATTATTCGCAAAATGATAGATGTTTTCTTTGTTTCCATTCCATTCGGGATCCGGATCTGTTACTAAATCGAAAAAACCAACAGAAGGACGAAACCCAATGTGAAAAAACTGAGAAAAAACACTTGTACTAATTAACAAAAACAAAAAAATCGAAATGAATAATTTGATTTTCATAAAGATATGTTTTTCAAGAAAAAATCACAATCGACATCGTGCAAAATATTTTTGCAACTAATTGTATTTAAGGGACTTGATCAAAAAAACATCCCCCTAGCACCCTTTATCAAGGGGGAATTGTAACTTATTTAAAATAAAATACTTACGAGACTTTGCTTAATTTATTTAGGACACTATTGAATCACAATATTCAACTTGCTTATTTATGGTCAAGTTCTAATTGTTCAAATTTGTCCCAAAGTTTATCAAATTCTTTAATAAAAGCTTTTGTAATATCTTGTTGATCAGTTACTATTATGTTTTCATAATTTACTTCTTCTGCACTTACTGTCCAATTATAACTTCCGGTTATTGTAATTTCATCATCAATCACAGCAAATTTATTATGCATGTGAGCTGCTGTTCTATCAATTTTAATATTTAGACCTTTCTCTAAAAGATAGTGAATGTCAGAACCTCGATCAAAACGTTTGTCGTTGTCGGTTATTATTTTGACATCAATTCCATTAAAGTGTAAATCGCGCAAAACACTTCCTATTCTATTGTCACTAATTGTAAACACACAAACTTTCACTTCTTTTTTCGCTTGTTTTAATTTGCTGATAATAGTATTTAAACAATCTTCGCCGGGAGAAAAATAAACTTTATACATACGTTAGTTTTAGAGTTAGAAAGTTTGTAAAGTTAAAAAGATTTTTTAGCATAAAAAAAGTTCATAAAATAATTAAACTTTATGAACTTTTTACATTATAGACTTTCAACTAATTAGTCCATAAAAGGATAACGATAATCTGTTGGAGGAGCAAAAGTTTCTTTGATTGTGCGAGGTGATACCCAACGAATTAAGTTCAAATAAGAACCTGCTTTGTCGTTTGTACCAGATGCGCGAGCACCACCAAAAGGTTGTTGACCAACTACAGCTCCCGTTGGTTTATCATTTATGTAGAAATTTCCGGCTGCATTTCTAAGTTTAGCTTCTGCCACGAGAATAGCTTGGCGGTCGTTTGCAAAAATAGAACCTGTAAGAGCATAAGGAGAAGTATTGTCGCAAAGCTCAAGAGTTTCTTCAAATTTATCATCATCATAAACATAAAGAGTAAGCACAGGACCAAAGATTTCTTCTTCCATTGTAATAAAATGAGGATCAGTAACTTTGATAACAGTAGGTTCGATAAAATAACCAACAGAATCGTCACATTTTCCACCAATAATAATTTCAGCTTTATCTGATTTTTTAGCTTCGTTAATATATCCCGAAATGCTGTCAAAAGCAGCTTTGTCGATTACAGCAGCTACAAAGTTTTTGAAATCTTTAACATCACCCATTTTAATAGTTTCAATTTGAGATTTCATTTTAGAATGAATTGCGTCCCAAAGTGAAGCAGGAATGTATGCGCGGGAAGCAGCAGAACATTTTTGTCCCTGATATTCAAAAGAACCACGGACAAGAGCAGTTGCAACAGCGTCAGTGTTAGCTGATTTGTGTACAAAAACAAAGTCTTTTCCGCCTGTTTCACCAACAATACGTGGATAAGATTTGAAATTAGCAATGTTTGAGCCAATAGTTTTCCACATTGTTAAGAATGTATTTGTAGAGCCTGTAAAATGAACTCCGGCAAAATCTTTATGAGCAAACAAAGTATTTCCTACGGTTGCACCGGAAGAAGGAACAAAGTTGATAACTCCGTCAGGTAATCCGGCTTCTTTGTACAATTTCATTAAATAATAACCGGAAACGATTGCAGTTGAAGCTGGTTTCCAAACTATTGTGTTACCCATCATTGCAGGAGCAGTAGTTAAATTTCCGGCAATAGCTGTGAAGTTAAAAGGAGAAATAGCAAGGATAAAACCTTCTAATGGTCTGTATTCTAATCTATTTAGAATTCCTTGTGAAGAACTAGGTTGATTTCCGTAGATTTCAGCCATAAATTTTACGTTGAAACGCCAAAAGTCGATAAGCTCACAAGCAGAGTCTATTTCTGCCTGATATGCTGTTTTGCTTTGATTAAGCATTGTAGCAGCGTTCATAATTGGACGATACTTTGTGGCAAGCAATTCGGCAGCTCTTAGAAAAATAAATGCACGTTGATCCCAAGGCATATTTTCCCACACTTTTTTAGCTTCCATAGCAGCATCAACAGCCATAAGTAGTTCTTCTTTTCCTGCAATATGATATTCAGCAAGAACTGTTTTATGATCGTGAGGAACAAGCGCTTTCTTTGTATTTCCTGTTCTAATTTCTTTTCCACCAATAATAATTGGAATATCAAGAGTTTCGTTACCAATTTTATCTAACCAAACTTTAACTTCTTCACGTTCTTTTGATCCTGGAGCATAATTCAATACGGTTTCATTTTTAACGTCCTTAAAGTCATATAAATAATTGTTCATAGTTAAAAAATTTTATTTGTTAATTTTCGACAAATTTTATGAATAAATTTCGATTACAAAAATAAAATGTCCTAAAACATTTTATACTGATAATTGTCAGATATAAAGCACGTTTTTATCAGGATTTTGCTCTTATGCCCGTTTACTCAATTGTATGTTGTTTTAACTTTTCAAATAATTCATCAAAAATATCAAACAAATACTAAATTATTGCCAATAAATACCAATTTTAGAATTATATTTGTCAAAATTTTAAAATTACTCCCATGAATGATAAATACACTTTTTTGCTTGTTGCACTTTTTTTATTTTCCGGAATAATAAACGCACAAAACTCTGATATTCAATTTATTAGAGACTCATATAATAGCGCTCAGGAAAATATAAATTATCAGTTAAATGAAGAAATTCCGCAGGATAACATGAAAATAACTGTCAATCAAAATATTGCTGCAATTGGACCTCAAACAATTGAATATACGTATTATTTTGATTATGTTTTTCTTGATGAACCAACTTATGAATACACTCATAAACTTTATTTTGCTACCAGGTCATATAATGTTGCTGCTAGTTTGTTTTCTTATGAGGAATTTTTATATAATGAAAATGGCGAGTTAATTTTTTATTTCCTTCGTGAAAATTCAGCTTACAGCGAACTTGATTTTGAAATTCGACTTTATTACAAACAGAATCAACTTATTAAAGTTATTGCAAAAGAATTAAAGGAAGCAGGCGATCCTGAAAACTCCGATGATTATGTAAAAACTTTTGAGGCAAAAAACGATGTTCCAGAATATTTTGAAGACAGAATAAATACCATTATTAACCTGGGAAAATCGATAAAGGATATTTATCTGAAAGTTGATGGATCTTTTTAAAAAAATGATAGAATGATAGAACTTAGCGATAGCGGTCTCACGAGTTTACGAGTAATGCCTGAATGGCAGAATGCCTGAATGCTTAAATGCTTGAATAATAGAATAAAAGAATGAAAGAATGATGGAATAGTAAAAATGATTAAATATTAATACAAAAACTAATAGTTCGTTACAAACAATATAATCATCTTATAACCAGATAAGTAGTGAAAACTTTTAATTGGAATAAAATGACTGATAATCTGTGAATCTGCGGTATAATATTTAACGAATTTTAAAAAACTGAAAAAATAAAAAATGAATGTTATAGCAAAAACTTTTGCCGGACTTGAACAAGTTTTGGCCGACGAAATTCAAGAACTAGGCGGAGAAAATATTAAAATAATGAACAGATCAGTTAGCTACGATGCTGATATGAAGTTGCTTTATTCTTCAAATTATAGAATTAGAACTGCTCTTAAAATTTTAGTTCCGATTTCAGATTTTTATTTCAAAAACATAGATGAATTTTACGATAATTTTTACAATATTGAATGGGAGAAATATTTTAAAGTTCAGAAGTCATTTTTTATTGATTCTGTGATAAGTTCTTCTTTTTTTAACAACACAAAATTTGCTGCATTAAAAGCAAAAGACGCTATAGTTGACCGTTTTAGAGACAAGCTTAATACGCGCCCTTCGGTCATTACAAGAAACCCTGAAATAAAAATTAACGTTTACGTTCGGGAAAATTATTGCAACGTATCACTTGACAGTTCAGGCGAAGCTCTTTTCAAAAGAGGATATCGCGTAAATTCAGGTCCGGCTGCAATTAATGAAGTTTTAGCGGCAGGTTTAGTGAAACTTTCAGGCTGGGACGGAAAAAAAGAATTGCTTGATTTTATGTGCGGTTCAGGAACAATTCCTATCGAAGGCACTATGATTGGTTTAAATATTCCCCCGCAAATTAAGCGTAAAAACTTTGGCTTTCAACATTGGAACGATTATGATAAAAACTTATGGGAAAATGCAGTAGAAGAAGCAAATAATGCGCAAAGCACAAATATTATTACTGTTTTTGCTTCTGATATTTCACAAAGAACACTTGACGAAGCAAGCGAAAATGTTGCAAATGCAGGATTATTCAGTTATATAATGTTACGTCGTGCAAGTTTCGACAAAGTAAGTTTTCAGTCGCCAAAGCACATTATTTTTAATCCCCCCTACGGAAAAAGAATTGGCACCGGAAATGAAGATATTTTTGACTTTTATAAAAGAATTGGAGATACACTAAAAAACAACTTTGCAGAATCAGAAGCATGGATGATTACCTCAAATATGCAGGCTTTGAAAAATGTCGGGCTAAGAACCTCCAAAAAAATAATTCTTTACAACGGACCTCTTGAAAGTAGATTTGTGAAATATGAAATGTACGAAGGAGCAAAATAATTAATAGTTAATAATTAATGATTGATAATTCTTAGTACTTAGTTCTTAACTCTTAGCTCTAAATAATATTTGTTTTTTTTTCAGAATTTTTTATTTTATAGGCATGAATTTTAAAAAAATGCAACGAATAATTGTGATTGGCTGCGGAGGAGCAGGAAAATCCACTTTTTCTAAGAAACTTCATGTTTATTTAAAAGAACACGAACTAATTCATTTAGATTCAGTTTATTGGAGACCCAATTGGATAAGAACACCCGAAGATGAATGGAAAGAAGTAATTAAAAATCTCGTGGCAAAAGAAAAATGGATTATCGACGGAAATCATGATTCTACTTTGGATATTAGACTTGAACGTGCTGATACTGTAATTTTTATTGATCGATCAAGATATGTTTGTATGCGCAATTCGGTTAAACGAACTTTAATTGGTAAAATTTTCGGAATAGAAAGAGCTGACATGACAAAAGGTTGTAAGGAAAGATTCGACCGAACTTTTTATAATTTTGTTTGGACTTATAATAAAACACTTAGACCAAAATATTTAGAATTGTTTAAAAAAATAGAAAAAGAAAAGCAAATATATATTTTAAGAAACAATTTTGACGCAAATGTGTTTTTATCAAGAGTTAGAGCCAAAATTTCCAAAATACGTTAGTAAAATTTTTTCTTCATTCTGCCAACAAAGCTCTTTTTTTGCTACTTTCAAATTATCAGTCCAAATTTCAAATTGACTTTTATTTTCAAAAATTAATTTTATTTGAATAGCAACTTTTTTAGGCTCATGTGATTCTAAAATTGCCCCAATATTGTAATTTTTTATTATTCTGCTCATTTCGGGCAAATCAGAGCATAAAATTGGAATTTCAGCTTGAATATAATCAAAAATTTTGTTCGGAAGTGCAAAATAATAATTCAAACCCATATTCTTTTCTATCGACAGCCCTAAATCAGCTTGGTTTGTATATTCTGCTAATTCTTCAAGTTTTTTTCTACCTAAAATTTTAACTTTTTCCTCTAAATTTAAGTCTTTTACTCTTGTTTTAAGTTGATTTTCAATGTCTCCACCGCCAATAATCCACAATTCAAATCCTTCTAAAAATTGCATTGCTTCAACCGCTTCTTCCAAGCCTCTGCCAATGTTTACAGCTCCTTGATATAGCAAAATTTTGTTATCATGCTGAATCGTTAACTTTTCAATTTTTTCACAAAAAGGAATGTTTCTAACAACACCCATTTCTATTCCGTATTTTTCTTTGTAATAATCTGAAATTGACTGACAAACAGTGTATGAATATTTTATTTTTGGCAAACAAAAACGCTCTATTTTAAGCCATATTTTCTGAACTTTGGGTCTTTCAATCAATTCCGGGACTTCAGTAAAAAGTTCATGACTATCGTACACAAGTTTTCTATTTTTTAAGCTGGAAACAAAAAAATTTGGCAATAATGTATCCAAATCATTTGATAATAAAATATCTACTTTATGAAAAAATAAAAAAAGAAACAAACGAAAGTTAAATTCAGCATAAAACAGCACGGATTTATTAAAAATTAGTCGGATTCTGTGAGTTTTATATTTTCTGGAAATTTCGGGGCTGTTTTTCAATTTTCGGCCAACCAAAAAAACTTCAAAACCTGAATTTTGAAGCGAAGTAGCAACTTTGTGAACTCTGTTGTCGCTAACTAAATCATTTGTGACTGAAATTATTATTCTTTTCATAAATAGACATTAGCCATTTAATAGTGAAATATTTTTTATGCATCAAATTTCCTATTTTTATTAGCTTTGCAAAATAAGTAAAATATAAATGAACAAGAATAAATTAGTCGTTATTTTAGGTTTCGTTGTAATTTTAATACTTCAATCATTTTGCCCAACAAACACTTGAAATACTTAAAAGATTGTTTATTCTATTGAAAAACAAAACGTAAAAAAGAGTTTTGCAGAATAATTGCATTTTTTTTAGAAAAAATTATGCTTTTAAATTGATATTATTAATTTTGTGATTAATTGATTTTAAACTTTTTATTATGGAAGATATTTGGGACCAACTTTTAGACCAACTAGCAGAATATGACATTGATTTGGAAGAAGCTCTAAATCCGGGTGCAGGTGAACACGAAATAATTGACACCGAAACAAAACTTAAAATTAAATTCCCCTTAGATTTTATTGAATTCTATAAAATTTATAATGGTCAGGACGAAATGTCAGATAATTTAATTTATGGACACGAATTATTATCTTTTAACAGAATAATTGCAGAATGGAAAATATGGAAACAGTTATTTGACAAGGGTAATTTTAACAAAAACGGGAAAATTCAAAAATCTTCGCCTGACAAAGGTATAAAAGACGATTGGTGGAATCCGATGTGGATACCTTTTACTTATGACGGTTCCGGAAATCATTATTGCCTTGATTTAGATCCTACTGACGATGGGCATATTGCTCAAATTATTCAGGTTTCTCATGATGAAGATAAACGTTTATTTGTTGCAAAATCGTTCAAAGAATTTATCGAAAAATACATAAACGACCTTAAAACAGGAAAATTTGTGATTGATTTGTAGTTTCTTATTCGCCAAATAATTTATTAAAAAAAAGCGGACTCTTTTAAAAGAATCCGCTTTTTTATAGAATTTTTGTTGTGTTTCTATTTGGATTATATCTATTTTTCGAGAAAGTATATTAATTCCAGCTAATAATTGAACCTGAACCGGCAATATTAATGTCAATGCTTGGATATCCAATGTAATAAACATCTCCACTTCCGTATATATCTACTTCTAAATTTTTCTCTACATTTATTTTCGAATCTCCTGATCCTGAAACTCTTACAGTAGCATTTTCACTCATCAAATCAAAAGCTTTATAGTTTCCAGAACCGTCTATTCTGATACTTTGAGTTACAGTTGTACCTTCAACTTCGATTGTTCCGGAACCCATAATTTGTGTGTCAATATTATCTGCTACTGCATAGAAGTTTATACTTCCACTACCTTGAATTTCAGCATCAATATTTTGTGCAAAAATTGTATCCATTACTGTAATATTTCCACTTCCGCTTATTTGAATATCTAGGTCGCTAAGTTCATAAAAACCACCAACTTCAATATTTCCAGAGCCGTTTATTTTGATACTGTTAATATCAGGAACAGTAATATATACGGTTAGATCAAAATTTTTATATCGCCCGGGAAGAAGAGAAACATTCCATTTTCCACCGATTACGTTTGTTTTTAGTCTGTCGATTATGTTACTTTGACCAACAACTTCTATTTTTTGAGTATCACCTTGAACAATAACAACGTCAAAACAATCGTTGTTTGTTACTGCTGAAATATCAGGTAATTCCAGAGTTTTTGTTATTACTGCGCCTTCTCCGGTTATATACAAAAAGTTTTTTTCGCAACTTGTGAAAACTAAGCTGATTAAAATGATTCCTAATGCTAATAGATTTAATTTTTTCATGATTTTTATTTTTTTAAATTTTAGAATAATAGAATGATTGAATAATAGAATGATTGAATAATAGAATAATAGAATAATTGAATAATTGAATAATTGAATAATTAAAATATTTACACATTCCCCAATTGAAAGATTTACATATTGAAAGATTCTCCGATTGAAAGATTTACATATTGTTTAGAAACGTAGTGCTATTCCTGCATTTGCTCCAACCCATGTGTAAACATTTACATTATAATAATTATCTTTTGCAATTGTGTACATCGGTTTTAATAAAGGTGTTTCGCCTTGTCCATAATCACCGGAAACATAAACATTAAAAGAAGGTCCTACAAAAAATGAAATATTATCTGTAATAGAATGTTTGTAGTTCAAATCTAATTTATTTACAAGATCCAAACTAGTTGTCATAAAAAACATATCAGAAAGACTGTTAGATGATATTTCAAGGCTAAGTTTGTTTTTATCATTCAAATTAAAATATCTTCCTAATCCAAATCCGTAAGAATAAACAGAATTACCACCTGAAACTGAATAGCCAATTTTAAAAATTGAATATAACTTTTCGACACCTAATTTAAGATTAATATTAGCATAAAGTAAATCGCCTCCTGCAATTTCCAATTCATAAACACCACCTTTTACAAAACTTAATAAACCAATTGGAACTACTTTTGATGAATCGTCAGTAACAATGTTTATTAAACCAATTTGAGTTCCTTTTACATAAGTTCCAATGTTGATTAAGCCAATTTGAGTTCCGACTAAAGTATCAGCTGAAATATTTAAAATTGAGGTAATTTGCGCTCCTTTCATTGGAGAAGCATTTTCATTTATCAATCCGCTAATTTGTACCAATTGTACACTTTTTTTCTCAGGGCTACTCAGATTACTGTTTAGAATTCCTGCTACCTGTAGTCCTTCCGCATTTCCAATATTTGCATTGACTAATCCTGAGGCTTGACAATATTTCATGTCGCCTTTATTGAAATTTACAAGACCTGCTGTTTGAATTCCGTCTGAATTTCCAGTATTGATATTTACTAATCCACTAATTTGTGCTCCCGAAAAATCACCGTGATTTAAGTTCAAATTACCGGCAAACTGAGCTCCATTTACATTTCCTTTGTTTGCATTCAATATTCCACCAACCTGAACACCGTTTACATCACCGTTATTTACATTTCCCAACCCGCCAAATTCTACACCTTCTACACCTCCATTTAGTCCAACTAATAAATTAATTGACATATTATTGCCATAATCATAAGAATTAAACCCATTTGTTCCCAATGGATAATTAAATGTTAATTGACCTATTCGGGTTTGATTTGTATCATTTTGACCAAACGCAAAACTTCCGAATAAAATTAAAATTGCCAGAATTAAATTTTTCTTTTTCATTATTTATAATTTTAAGTGTTAATTTTCGCTTTTACAGTTTCAAGACAACTCAGAAAAAACTTACCCCTATTCCATTTGGATTTTTTTTTTATATTTACAGATAATTTATGTCAATTTTTCAAAAATTATTATCTAACTAACTTAAAATAAGCTAATTATGAAAACTAATTTTTTTTCAATATTTTTGGTAATCTTTTTTAAAGCAGTTCTTTCTTTTGCTGATTCTCCAATTACTAGTACTTTTTTCTCAAAAGCGTATTTAGATGTTGAAATTGTTGAGTTTGCTTCTCAAAGCGATGGTATTTTAGATAAAAAAATGTGCAAATATCTAAGTGATAAAAAAGTTAATATAGATTATAAATTAGCAATGATAAATGCTTTATCCTGGGACTTTGACGGAAAAAACAATTTTGACATTTATCTTAGCTATATTATAAAAAAGAATAAAAAAATCACTGAAAATAATTACAAGAACAAATGCAACGCAGATCAATTAATTTGTTTAGCATACCTGAAAGCTTTGGATAATTATTTTCAAGTTGATGAAGCTCTGGAAATTGCAAAACTTGCTGCTTATAAAAATAAAGATTCGTATTCAGTACAAATAATATTCGGATTGATTAAAGCACAATATATTTTTGATTACAACTGGTGCGAAGTGTATAAAGCAACAAACGAAGTAAGGCAAAATGAAAATTTAAAAAAAGATATGAGAGAAGAAGCTATTTCAATAATTTTTGAATATATGGATTTGTATAAAGATGAGTGCTAATCAGTCAGCAGTTTTTCAGTCCTAAGTCGGCAGTTGGCTGTCATTCAGTTTTCAGTCGGCAGTCATTCCGTCGGCAGTTTTGGAGAGCTAAAGAAATTGATTTACACATTGAAAGATTCTCCGATTTACATATTGATTGATTTACACATTGAAATGATTTACATATTGAAAAAGTACAAAAAAGATGTTTGACGTAATAATAATAGGTGCTGGTCCTTCAGGAAGTTCTGCTGCTATTTCTTTAAAAAACAGCGGATTAAAAGTTGCTATTTTTGACAAAGATATTTTTCCAAGAGCTAAAACATGTGGAGATGCTCTTAGTCTTGATGTAATTAATCAATTCCATCGAATGTCGCCAGAGATAGTTGAAAATTTCACTCAATTACCTCAAAAAAAATCTATCGACGGAATTTCTGTAATGTCGCCAAATTGTAATTCTGCCGTTTTTTCTATTGAACACACAGGAAAACAAGGTTTTGTTGTTCCCAGAATTGATTTCGATAATTTCTTTTTTAATCAGGCTAAAAAATGTAAAAATATTACTGCTTTTGAAGGAACAAAAATAGTTGATTACGAGTTTTTTGATGATTTTGTGCAAATAAAAACCGGCGAAGGAAAATTATACAAAGCAAAAATTATTCTTGGTGCAAATGGTGCT
The DNA here is from genome assembly GCA_016938685.1 of Bacteroidales bacterium. Classification (GTDB taxonomy): domain Bacteria; phylum Bacteroidota; class Bacteroidia; order Bacteroidales; family JAFGUD01; genus JAFGUD01. The sequence continues at coordinate 12,002 of JAFGUD010000324.1, forward strand.
TATTCCAACATTACCAGAAAAGTGGCAGGCATAAAACCTAATAAAAAACACTATTCACTTGCAGTTCAGGCTTATTTTGAAAATGTGCCTTTTGAAAACGAAAACTTGCTGGAGTTGTATTATCCAAAAGAAACTCTTCCGGGATATTTGTGGATTTTTCCAACTCATGACGGATTGGCAAATGTTGGACTAGGTTTGATGGCTAATCGGGTAAGAAAAGAAAAAATAAACCTTGAAAAACTTCTATTAGAAATTCTACAAAAACCTGAATTTAAAGAACGATTTATTAATTCTAAACTAAAAACAAAAATAAAAAGTTACGGTTTACCACTTGGCTCACGTAAATTAAATATTTCCGGGAACCGATATTTACTTTTAGGAGATGCAGCTTCTTTAATTGACCCGTTATTGGGCGAAGGAATTGGAAATGCAATACGTAGCGGAAGATTTGCAGCCGAACATATCGTCAACTGTTTTGAAAAAAACAATTTTTCGGCTGAGTTTAATAAATCCTACGATAAAAAAATCTATAAATCTATTTGGAAGGAACAAAAACGATATTTATTTATTCAAAAAGCTTTTAAATATCCGATGATTATTAATTGGTCAATCAAAAAAGTTAAAAAAAGCAATCTAGTTAGTCGTTTTTTTGGCGACTCGGTTAAAGTTAAACAAAATTCAGGTTTGTGATATTTCTTCTATCGAAAAACAAGAACTCAAAGATTTATACAATTCAATAAAATTGAAAATTTTCACCTTATAAAAATTAAATCGGCTGTAATATTTTATTTTTTCAACTTATTACTTACTTTTTTAAAAAACTTATAGACTTTTCTTTACTTTTGCATTTCAAAATTCATATAAACAGGAAAAATGTACGTTAATTCACACAAATAAAACAGAAATTCACAATTAACTTAAATTAACCATTTTGGACAATTATTGACAACTATTTTTTTATAATTTTGTGAGGGAATAAACAGCAGTTTTTAGTCCTAATCTATTAAATTTCACTCTTTTAGCTATTTTTTTCAATTTGAAGCAGATAATTAAAATATTAATACTAATAATTCTATATTCAGGCATTTCTCAAATGATTAATGCTCAAAATACTGATTCGCTTATTGTTGACTCTGTTGCTAATAATATTTTAGCAGAAGAAAGTTTGTTGGCATTAGATTCAAACCTTATTCTTAATGACAGCATTCCAAATGATACTATTCCTCTATCCGACACTCTTGTTAATATAGATTCTTTGCAAAAAGATTCCGTTATTGTTGTTGAAAATAATAATATGATTGAAGACCCGATAGATTTTTCAGCAAGAGACTCTATGTATATTTCTGTTTCTGATAAAACAATTATTCTTTTTGGTGAAGGAAAACTAATTACCGTTGGATTAGAACTTCAAGCTGATAGTATTGGTCTGGATATGCAAAAAAAAGAGCTTAAAGCTGTTGGAGTAATGGATTCGTTGGGCAGATATCATGGACAACCTGTTTTTATAGAACAAGACAAAGAATACGATGCAGCCAGAATGCGCTATAATTTTGACACCAAAAAAGGAATTGTTTACGATGTCAGAACTCAGGAACAAGAAGGATATTTACATGGTAAATATGTAAAAATTCATTCAACAAATGAAATGCACATAAAAGACGGGAAATACACAACATGTGATCATCCAAACCCACATTATTATATAGACTTAACAAAAGCAAAATTAAAATCGAAAGATAAAATTATTACAGGACCTTTTTATTTTGTAATTCAAGGAATTCCGGTTCCTATTGCCGCTCCATTTGGATTTTTTCCACTTTCAAGAAAAAACACCTCGGGTATTAAATTTCCAACTTACAAAGATGAAATTGATTTAGGTTTTGGTTTAGTTGGCGGCGGATATTACTGGGCTATAAATGATTACGTTGATTTAGATATTACCGGCGATGCATACTCAAAAGGGAGTTGGGGAGTACATTTAATTTCTAATTTTAAAAAAAGATACAAATTTTCGGGAAATGCTAATCTCAATTTTTTTCATAAAAAAACAGGTCCAAAAGAACTTGTAACAACACAAATTGGTAATACATATAGCATTCAACTATCATTTCAACAAGACCCAAAAGCCAGACCAAATTCTAATTTTTCTACTAGTATTAACTACGTTTATGGAGATTATCGAAAATTTAATTCAAATGATATAAATGATTTTGTTAATACAACAACAACTTCAAGTTTTGCATATCAAAAAACATTTGCCGGCACTGGTTTTAGAATGAGTGCAAGCATGAATATGTCTCAAAATTTGCAAGACAGTACAACAAATTTAAAATTTCCGACAATTAATTTCAGTTCTAGCCAAATATACCTTTTCAAACCAAAAAACAAACCGGCAAAAGGAGCTTGGTACGAAAAAATTAATCTTTCATTTACATCTTCACTTTCAAATAGTGTCTATACCCATGATACAATTCTCAGAAACGTAAAACATATCGACAGCACTTTCAGAGCCATGAAATCAGGTTTTAAATATAGTGTGCCGGTAAAAACTTCAATGAAAGTATTTAAACAAATAAATATTACTCCTTCTTTTAATTTTACCGGAAGAATTTATCCATACCGAATTGAACAAAATGCCCATCAAACTGATTATGAAACAACTATTCAAAATGATACAATTTGGGGTTTTAATCATGTTTATGATTTTAACACAGGGGTAAGTATGAGTACAAGACTATACAGTATGTTGTCTTTTAAAAAAGGTAAATTAAAGGCTATTAGACACGTAATGTCTCCTTCGATATCCTACAACTACAAACCGGATTTTGCAGAAGAGCAATGGGGCTATTATGAACAAAAACCTCTCGACTCAACTGCCACATATTCATATTATGACGGTTCCTTGTTTGGCTCTGCACCAGCCGGAGAGCAACAAACGATAAATTTTTCGCTAGGAAACAACATAGAAGCTAAAGTTGTTTCAAGAGACACTGCAAAAGGAAAAGACAAAAAAGTTAAACTACTAGACAATCTTAGCTTTTCACAATCTTATAATTTTGCTGCCGATTCGTTAAATCTTAGTAATCTTGGTATTAATGCTTCTGTAAAACCTACTAATAAAACCTCGGTTAGTTTTAGCACCCAAATAGACCCTTATGCTATAAACACACAAGGAAAAAGAATTAATAAACTTGAACTTTTAGAAAACAACAATATTGGTAGGCTTACATCTGCAAACCTCACAATTGGTGCTCAGCTTAGTTCTCAGGATTTAAAAAAAGGTAGTAAAAACAATTCCGGAATAAAATGGGCTGCAAATATTGATTATTCTTTTAGATATTCTAAAACTTTTAATGTTGACGATCAGGAATATGACATAAACCTTACTCAAAACGCAACACTAAATTTTAATATCACACCAACTCCAATGTGGGAAGTGTCAATAAGAACCGGTTATGATTTTAACCAATCCAAAATTACTTCGACAACTCTAAATTTGCATCGAAATTTACACTGTTGGGAAATGAGCTTACAAGTAACTCCATTCGGTCAAATGAAAAGTTATTTGTTTAAAATAAATGTTAAATCCTCTATGTTTGAAGCACTTCAAATAAAACGTGAAAGAAGCTGGCACGATAATTTTTAAATTTTTTATAAAATTATTTTTCTTATTGACTTTTTTCGCTTTCTTTGCCATTATTTAAAACAATTCTAAATAACACAATCATGAAACATAATATCAATACGGTAGATAGACTTATACGAATCGTAATTTCAATCATTTTAGCAGTTTTATTTTTTGCCGGAATTGTAGAAGGAACATTAGGTATAATATTTTTAATAATGTCCGCAGTTGCTCTTGTAACAGGCTTGTTTAAATTTTGCTTTGTTTACGCAATTTTTGGTATAAAAACATGCAAAGACGAAGAATGTAAATAACAAAAAGGCTTTCAATTGAAAGCCTTTTTTTCTTGAATTTTAACAAAAAATTTTCTCTTTCCTAAAAATATTGTATAATTATAATCTGTATTAAACTGAACCAATTCAATTTTAACAACTGAAAATCAGATACTTAACTGTTTTTTTTTACAAAAATTGATTTTTTAAACTTTTTAGCTATTATAATATGCAGGTTAAATTTACCATTAATTATAAAACCTTAATTGGTCAGGTATTAAAAATTGTAGGTAATATTCCTCAACTTGGGAATAATGATGTTGAAAAAGCACCTCAAATGTTTCCTGTTGATGGAATTAACGGTGATTGGGATTTCTCTATCGATTTACCGGAAGCTAAAATCAAAAGTTTTAAGTACAAATATATCGTAGAAGACTTAAATCATAAAGCTAGATTTTTTGAATGGGGCAACGAAAGAAGTTTGAACTTATCTAAGTTGACGCTTGAAAAAATCTTAATTCAGGATACTTGGAAAGATGCTCACGATGTTGAAAACACTTTTCATTCTTCCGCTTTTTCAGAAATATTATTTAATCGACCAAAAAGCAAAAACAACCGGTCTAAAGAAATATCAAATAGTACTTTAAATTTACTTTTTAATTTAAGTAATTTTAGAGTCGACAAAAATCATTGTATAGCTATAACCGGCAGTATTAAGGAATTAGGAGAATGGGACACATCAAATGTTTTATTTTTAGATGAAATTGATTTTCCGATTTGGACAACACAAGTAGCTATTAAAAAAACATCAAAACCTATTTTTTACAAATATTGTATAATTGACAAAAAGTCGAAAAAAATTATCACAATAGAAAGCGAAGAGCGTAAAATTAGTTATAAATCAACTCCGGATGCTGTAATATTAAATGATCAAAATTTTGTATACCCAACAGGAAATTGGAAAGGTTCAGGTGTTGCAATTCCTGTTTTTTCTCTTCGAAGTAAAAACGGTCACGGAGTAGGAGAATTTCTTGATATAAAACTATTAGTTGACTGGGCTTTAAAAACCGGAATGAAACTAATTCAAATTCTCCCGATTAACGACACTGTGGCAACTCACACTTGGCAGGATTCTTATCCTTATGCAGCAATTTCAGTATTTGCGCTGCATCCAATTTATCTAAATCTTAAAGCAATAGGCAATCTTTCGTCAAAAATTACACAGGAAATAATAGATGTCCAAAAAACTCTTTTAAATGAACTGGAAAAAGTTGACTATGATGCTGTAATGAAAATTAAATCAAGATTTTACAAACAAATTTACGATGAACAACGTGATGATTTTTTAAAAAGTACCGAATTCAAAAAATTCTTCAAAGAAAATTCAGAATGGTTAGTTCCTTATGCTGCATTTTCGTATCTACGCGATTTGTTTGGCACTCCAGATTTTTCAAAATGGGGCAGATTTAGCAAAATTTCTCAACAAACATTAAATGAACTAACAGACCCAAATTCAAGTCATTTTGATGATATAGCAGTTCATTATTTTATTCAGTATCATCTTCATATACAATTACTTGACGCAGCAAATTATGCTCGTAAAAAAGGGATTGTTTTAAAAGGAGATATTCCAATTGGAATTTTCAGACATAGCGTAGATGCGTGGATGGAGCCGCATTTATATAATATGCATTCTCAGGCAGGAGCACCACCTGATGATTTTTCAGAAGAAGGTCAAAATTGGCGTTTCCCAACTTATAATTGGGCTGAAATGCAAAAAGACGGTTACAAATGGTGGCAAAATCGTATGAAAAAAATGTCGAATTACTTTGACGCATTTAGAATTGATCATATTTTAGGATTTTTTAGAATATGGGAAATACCTGAAACTCAAATTCAGGGCTTATTAGGTTATTTTAACCCTTCAATCCCGATTTACAAAAATGAATTTTATGAAAAGTGTATAAATTTTGACTTTTTCAGATTTTGTACTCCTTACATTCGTGAACACATGCTAGGTCAGATATTTGGAGATCTTGCAGGTGAAATTAAAACTCATTTTCTTGAAAGTTCTGAATACGGAAAATATTATCTCAAAGAAGATTTTAATACTCAACAAAAAATCGAAAAACATATTGATATCTCAGAGTCTGATTCTCCCGAAGAAAGAGCAAAGAAACAATTCATTCGTAACGGTTTATTCAGATTAGTTACAGAAGTATTATTTTTGCCTTATCCTCATTCAGACCAAGAAACTTTTGTGCCACGCCATTCTTTATATAAAACATATTCATACAACGAACTGGGCCATGAAGACCAACGAAAAGTTATGGAATTATATAATGATTATTATTTCAACCGAAATGAAGAATATTGGAAGAATGAGGCTCTAGTTAAGCTACCAGCTGTAAAAGAAGCAACAAATATGCTCATTTGTGGAGAGGATTTAGGAATGATTCCTAAATGTGTACCTTCTGTAATGAATGATTTGGGAATTCTAAGTCTGGAAATTCAAAGAATGCCAAAAGATTCAAATATTGAATTTACTCATCCTAACGATTTTCCGTATTTATCAGTTGCAACGCCTTCATCTCACGATACATCAACAATTAGAGGTTGGTGGGAAGAAGATTCATCTCGTTCACAACGTTTTTATAATAACATTTTGGGAAAATGGGGTAATTCTCCATATTTCTGTGAGCCATGGCTTGTTAAAGATATAATAAATCAGCATATATTCAGCCCAAGTATGTGGGTAATTTTTCCAATTCAGGATTTGCTTGGAATGGACGAAAATTTAAGATTTTTGTGGGCAAAAGAAGAAAGAATTAACAATCCGGCAAATCCAAAACATTATTGGCGTTACCGCTTACACATAAATCTTGAAGATTTAATTAAAGAAGATGAATTTAACAATATGCTTAAAAATATGCTGGAAGAAAGCGGAAGAGTAAGTAACTACTAAATAATTAATTGTTGATAATTAATAATGCTTTTTTGTATATAATTACATTCTAAATACTAAAATAAAGTTTCATTTAAGATTATATTTTAAATGCTAAATTAATTCAAGTTATTAACTTGTACATTAGTACAAAAACACAAGCAATTTTTATTTCATCGCATTATATAGTTTATGAAATTCTTCAATGGATAATTGTTCTGCTCTTTGTGACAAAAATTCTTCGGGTATTTTAGAAGTGTCATATAAACCTAGAGCATTTTTAAGTGTTTTGCGTCGTTGATTAAAAGCAGCTTTCACAAGATTTTTAAACTTATAAAAATTCTCAATATCCGGTTGTTCTGCTATTTTTGTCAACCTAATTACTGCTGATTTCACTTTTGGAGGTGGATTAAAAACATTTTCATTTACAGTAAAAAGATATTCTACTTTATAAAAAGATTGCAAAAGTACACTCAAAATACCATATACTTTATTGCCGTGTTTAGAAGCAATTCTTTCGGCTACTTCTTTTTGAATCATTGCTACCATCTCTGGCACAACATCCTTATTATCAAGCAATTGAAATAAAATAGGAGCAGTAATATTATAGGGTAAATTTCCGATTATTAACAAAGGAGCTTCAAAATTTTCTTTTAAATTTAGTTTTAAGACATCAGCATGAATAATTTTGTCTTCAATGTTGTCAAAATTCATTTTTAAATAATTGATAGCATCAATATCAAATTCAACAACTTTTAAATTATAATCATCATCTTTTAGCAAATATTTTGTCAAAACGCCTTTGCCCGGACCTATTTCTAGTAAGTTTGTTTGTTCTCCTTTTCGTCTATAATTTAGAGCATCAACTATTTTTTGAGCAATATTTTCATCGATTAGAAAATGCTGTCCTAGATTTTTTTTGGGTTTCAATATAGTGTTTCTTTTTTGTTAATTAAATACCTTATTTTTAAATTTGTTATTAAAAAGTTTAAATTATTATTTATTATTATTAAAATTTATCAATCTCTTCAAAATATTTATTTTCCATATCTTTTGGAGACAAAATCATTTTATCAAGAGGAATCTTCCAATCAATATTCAAAGCAGGGTCGTTGTACATAATTCCACGTTCAGATTCTTTATTATAAAAATTGTCGCATTTATAAAGGAAAGTCGCATTTTCACTCAACACCGAAAACCCATGAGCAAAACCTCTTGGAACAAGAAATTGAAGTTGATTTTCAGCAGAAAGTTCTACCGAATAATATTTGCCAAAAGATTTGGAATCAGTTCTTAAATCTACAACAACGTCCAAAACTTTTCCTTCTAAAACTCGTACAAGTTTGGCTTGGGCAAAAAGTCCGATTTGATAATGTAAACCGCGAACAACGCCGTATTGTGAGCGAGACTGATTATCCTGCACAAAATCAAAAAACAAACCGTTTTGCTCAAAAGCAGAACGGTTGTATGATTCATAAAAATACCCGCGAGTATCTTTAAATATTTTTGGTTCAATTATATATAAACCTTCGAATTCTGTTGAAATAAAATTCATTTATTTTTTTATTCTTTATTATCAACTTGAATATTAATTTCAGATGTTTCTTTTTCAACTTTTTTTTGTTCGTCAATAGCTTGAAGTAACTTGAACCATTTATTTCCAAAAATCAATAATATTGAAACACCAACAGTAATCATAGAATCTGCAACATTAAAAACAGGTTCAAAAAACAAGAAAGAACCACCACCTAAAAATTGTGGCAAATTAACAGTAAACATAGGAAAATAAAACATATCCACTACTTTTCCATGCATAAATGAAGCATAACCATGCCCAATTCCTACAAAAGATGCCGGATTTATGTCACCATAATTACTTGGTTCGAAAATCATTCCATAAAACATGCTGTCGATTAAATTCCCCAATGCTCCGGAAAAAATCATTGACAAAGTCAGAATAAAACCAAGTGGTAAAGCTTTTTTTGAGTTTTTATAGATATAATATCCGATAAAACTTATTACAACTAGTCTTAATGTTGTCAAAATAAATTTACCAGAGTTGAAGGGTAATTCCATACCAAAAGCCATACCTCTATTTTCAACAAACAAAAGTTGAGCCCATCTAATTTTCCAATCCCAATCAACATAACTGCTTTCACCAATAAGCATGTGAGTTTTTACCCAAATTTTGAGCAACTGATCAATAAATAATACTAAAAAAACTAGTACAATAGACCACTTTAAATTTTTAGACATAATTTTTTTTAAATTTTCAATCTTCCAATCTGAGAATCAGAGAATCTGTCAATAAAAAATCTTTCAACTTTTAACGCTTTTAGTCTTCTCCTTCTCTACTCAACTTGGCTTCAATACTTAAAGTAGCATGAGGAACAATTCTAAGTCTTTCTTTAGAAATAAGTTTTCCGGTTTTTCTGCAAATTCCGTAAGTTTTATTTTCTATTCTAATTAAAGCTTTTTCAAGGTTTCTAATAAATTTCAACTGACGTTGAGCTAACCTTGCTGCCTCCTCTCTACTCATATCAATAGTTCCGTCATCAATTCCTTTATAAACAGGCGACGTATCTTCATCTGAATTATCTCCGCTATGTGTCAAAACGCTCATATACATAGTGTAGCTTTCTCTTGCCATTTCAAGTTTTTCAAGTATAATTTTCTTGAATTCTTGTAATTCCTCGTCTGAATACCTAGTTTTTTCTACCATTTTTTCCATGATTTTAGTTTTTTTCAACATTAATTAAAGCGATAATACCGTTTATATCAAACTCAGTTGAATTAGCGATATTTTCGTCAAAAATAATTTCATCTGCCAAAGTTTGTGTTGATATATAATCTTTATAACTTTCAACGGCTTCCAGCAGTTCTTGTGCGGCATTTATCTTGATTTTTATTTTATCGGTAACATCAAAACCGTTTTCTTTTCTAAAATTTTGAACTTTATTTATTATTTCTCTGGCAAATCCTTCTTGTTTAAGCTCATCTGTTATTGTAACATCGAGTGCAACAGTAAATTTACCGTCAGAAACTACAAGCCAACCCGGAATATCTTTTGAAACTACTTCTACTTCGTCAATATTTATATTGATTGTTTCTCCTTCTACGTTTATTGATAATTGTCCGTCTGATTCAAATTTTGATATTTCGTTTTCTTTTAATTCTGAAAGTATTTTTGATACTACTTTCATGTTTTTCCCCAATTTTTTTCCAAGAATTTTAAAATTAGGTTTTATTTCTTTAACAACAACTCCGGTTGCATCTTTCAGTAAATCAATCTCTTTAATATTTACCTCACCTAATATTATGTCATTTACTGATTCTATTTGTTCTGCCAATTTACTATCTAAAACAGGAATCATAAGTTTTTGAAGAGGTTGACGAACTTTTATTTTTGCACTTCGTCGCAAAGATAGTGCCATAGAAGATATTTTTTGGGCTAAAAACATTCTCTCTTCCAGGTCTTTATCAATAAATTTTTCTTCCGATTTCGGGAAATATGATAAATGAACAGATTCAGAATCAATTTTACCTGTAACGCCATTCAAATCTTTAAATAATCTTTCTGAATAAAATGGTGCAATAGGAGCCATTAGTTGAGAAATTGTTCTCAAACATGTATATAATGTCTGATATGCTGAAATTTTATTTTTGTCATATTCGCCACCCCAAAAACGTTTTCGATTCAATCTTACATACCAGTTACTCAAATTATCAATAACAAAATCTGTGATTTCTCTTCCGGCTTTTGTTGGGTGATATTCATCGTAATATTGAGTTACATTTTCAACCAAAGTATTTAATAATGATAAAATCCAACGGTCTATTTCCGGTCTTTCTCCAACCGGAATTTCTGCTTCAGAATATGTAAAATTATCAACATTTGCGTACAATGAAAAGAACGAATATGTATTGTAAAGAGTTCCGAATAATTTACGGGTAATTTCTTCAACACCATCGTTGCTGAATTTTATACCTTCCCAAGGAGCACTATTGGTCAATAAATACCATCTAACAGCATCGCCACCATATTTTTTGAAAGTAATAAAAGGATCGATTACATTTCCTTTTCGTTTTGACATTTTTTCGCCTTTTTCATCTAAAATCAAACCATGCGAAAGAATATTTTTAACAGCAACGCTATCGTCCATCATTGTAGCAATTGCATGAAGTGTATAAAACCAACCACGAGTTTGATCAACTCCTTCGGAAATAAAATCACCCGGAAAATGTTCGGCAAATTTTTCTTTATTTTCAAATGGATAATGAAGTTGAGCATAAGGCATTGAACCTGAATCAAACCAAACATCTATCAAATCAAGTTCTCTTTTCATTGGTTTTCCTGACGGAGAAACAAGTGTAATATTGTCAACATAAGGTCTATGCGGATCAAAATTATCGTAATTTTCTTTGCTAAAATCACCAACAACAAAGTTTTTAAGCGGATTTTCACTCATAAAACCTGCTTCTACTGCTTTTTGAGATTCATTTTTAAGTTCTTCAAACGAGCCTATACAAATTTCTTCGGTTCCGTCTTCGGTTCTCCAAATCGGCAAAGGTGTTCCCCAATAACGTGAACGAGATAAATTCCAGTCAACCATGTTATTAAGCCATTCGCCAAAACGTCCTTCTCCAGTAGATTTTGGTTGCCAATTAATTGTTTTATTCAATTCTACCATTCTGTCTTTAACAGCTGTAGTTTTTATAAACCAAGAATCAAGTGGATAATATACAATCGGTTTGTCGGTTCTCCAACAGTGAGGATAAGTATGTTCGTATTTTTCTGACTTAAATAATTTATTTTCGTGTTTTAATTTTACAATTATGTCTATATTAACGTCTTTCCCGTTGTCTTCAAATTCAGGACGAACAAAACGGTCGCTAAACTCTCCCACTCCATCAACAAATTTACCTTTTCTATTAACCAAAGTCAAAGAGCCAATTCCATGTTGTTTTGCAACACGATAATCATCTGCTCCAAAACTCGGTGCAATGTGTACAATACCTGTTCCGTCTTCGGTTGAAACAAAATCGCCGGTGATAACTCTAAATGCGTCACCATCTTCGGGTTGTTGATACGGCAAAAGCTGCTCGTATTTAACATCTAATAAATCAGAACCTTTAAATTCATCAAGAATAACATAAGGCACTTTTTTTCCACCTTTTTCGTAGGCATCAAATTCAACTTCGTTATTAGTTTCAGGTAAATAATTATTTAACAATGATTTTGCAATAACAACGAAAATCACTTCACCTGAATACGGATTGTAAGTTTTAACTTTTAAATAGTCAATTTTAGCACCAACTGCAAGAGCTGTATTTGATAATAATGTCCAAGGAGTTGTTGTCCAAGCCATTATATTTACATCTCCGTCAGTATTTTTGAATAAAAATTCCGACTTTTCATTTTTAATAACTTTGAAAAGTACTGTTGCTGTATTGTCTTTTACATCACGGTAACAACCGGGTTGATTAAGCTCATGAGAACTTAAACCGGTGCCGGCAGCAGGAGAAAAAGGCTGAATTGTATATCCTTTGTATAGTAATCCCTTGGTATAAAATTGTTTAAGCAACCACCAAAGAGTTTCCATATATTTATGATCATAAGTAATATATGGATCTTCCATATTAATCCAATACCCCATCAAATCGGTAAGTTCTTCAAATTTATTTTGATATTTCATTACCTCTGTACGACAGGTTTTGTTGTATTCTTCGATAGAAATTTTTTCGCCAATATCGTCTTTTGTAATCCCAAGATTTTTTTCAACAGAAATTTCAACAGGCAAACCATGAGTATCCCAACCTGCTTTACGCTCTACCAAATGCCCCTGCATTGTTTGATAACGACAAAAAAGGTCTTTGATAGCTCGCGAAATTGTGTGGTGAATACCTGGCATTCCGTTAGCAGAAGGAGGTCCTTCGTAAAAAATAAACGGCTTTGTATCTTTTCTGTAATCTAAACTTTTTTGGAATGTCTCGTGCTCTTTCCAAAATTCATTGATTTCGCTACTTACCTGCGAAAGATTTAATCCTTTGTATTCGGCAAATTTCATCTATCTTTTTGTTTTTATATCTCTGATAATCATTTAATTACAAATAAAAAATCCAATTAGATTCCTTTATTCAAGTGTGCAAAAATAGTCATTTTTCGTATTATTTAAAACTTTTCGGAGTTAATTATTTATTCACAAAAACTTTATTGTCAATTTCTCAACAAGATAGCAAAATAATTATACTTATATATTTACTTTTATGATTAAAACCATATTTTAATTAAAATTTTATTAAAGCTTGATAAACAATAAAAAATAAATTATTTTTGTAAAAAAGACAATAATGGAAACTACTTTAAATCAAATGAAACTTCTGGAAAAATATCTTGATAAAAACCAGAGTAACATAGATGATGTTTTTGCTAATTCAGTAATGAAATTATTTCATAGAGAAATTAATAAAAATAATGATTTAGTAGAAAAATTAAAAAATCAACTGGAAAGCTTTGAATCAACATATAAAATTGATAGTGATAAGTTTTATATACAATATAATAATGGAGAATTAGGTGATGAAATAAATTTTGTAGAATGGGCTTCAACTTATGAAATGTTTGAGAATGCCAAAAAAAATCTTGAAATTCTACAAAATTTAAGTGTATGAACCAGTTAATAAAAGACTACTTTGAAAATATTGAAACAAAATTAATAACTTCATTTGTAATAAAATCTTACAATATTATAAGAAAAGACATTTCTAATTCTGATGGAAAAATAAGAATACGTGCAGAACTTATTAATTCTGATTTAATAGAATTGTTTGAATATAGTTGTGCTGAAAATAATGAAATTATAGTTCAAAAATATCACTTTCATTGGCAAAATACTAATAACGAATTGATAAAAAGATGGGATAACGCTCCTCACCACAAAGAATTAGAAAATTTTCCACACCATATTCATTTGCGAGATAAAGTTATAAAAAATAACGCATCTCCAAACATCCTTGATATAATACTAATAATTGAAAAAACATTTGAACTGGAATAATCAAATAACAGACTACAAATCGTATTTAAAACTCGAAAAAGGTTTGTCCGAAAATTCGGTTGAAGCTTATTTAAACGATTTTATAAAATTACAGGAATATATTCTGGGAATTAGAAAACTTAGTATTCTACCTGAACATTTGCAACAACAACATTTACAGGATTTTGTAATTTATATGGCAGAATTAGGAATTAGTAAAACGACTCAAGCAAGACTTATTTCCGGCATTCGCTCATTTTTTAAGTATCTGATAATGAACGACTACATAAAAGATAATCCTGCTTCAATGCTTGAAACTCCCAGAATTACAAGAAAAATCCCTGAAATACTTTCTGTGGAAGAAATTGACTTGTTATTGGAACAAATTGATCTCAGCAAACCCGAAGGTCACAGAAATCTTGCAATGCTTGAAACTCTTTACAGTTGCGGCTTGCGTGTTTCAGAACTTACAGAACTAAAAATCTCCAATTTATTTTTTGATGAATCTTTCATTCGTGTTCGCGGGAAAGGAGATAAACAAAGACTTGTGCCAATCAGTCAAAAAGCAATAAAAGAAATTTCGGTTTATTTTAACAATAATCGTAACCAAATAGATATTCAGCCCGGGTTTGAAGATTTTTTGTTTCTAAATCGCAGAGGCAAAACATTAAGTAGAAATATGGTTTTTATCATAATAAAAGAGCTGGCAATTGCTGCCGGAATTACAAAAAATATTAGTCCGCACACTTTCCGTCATTCTTTTGCAACACATCTTGTTGAAGGCGGAGCTGACTTAAGAGCAGTGCAGGAAATGCTTGGACATGAATCTATTACAACTACTGAAATTTACACTCATATTGACCAATCGTATTTACGTGAAACAATAATGAATCATCATCCGAGAGCTTTTAAAGAGTGAATCAGTTTACCAGTTGCGAGTTAACCAGTTTCGAGTTTCGAGTTGCCAGTTGCGAGTTAACCAGTTGTCGAGTTGACCAGTTATCGAGTTAATCAGTTGCGAATTAACCAGTTGTCGAGTTGACCAGTTGTCGAGTTGCCAGTTGCGAGTTGACCAGTTATCGAGTTAATCAATTGCGAGCTAACCAGCTGCGAATTAACCAGTTACGAATTAACCAGTTTCGAGTTGACCAGTTAACAGTTATTGAAATAACAAAGAAATGAACTTAAAATTAGAAATAAAATCAGGTATAAACAACAAACTTAACCTTCTTGAACTAAGAGATATTCTAGTTGCTTTTGAAAAAAATGGAGGTTCCCAAATTCAATCAAAACAAATTCTTGAAGATTTACGAAAAGAATTTATTTTTAGTAATGAAGAAAATAAAGAGGATATTGTGCTTGAATTGCTTGATTTTGTAGTTGGTTGGTGCAACGAAAGTTTAAAAATTTGGAAAGATTAATAATTATACTATCTAAAACCAAAAGTTGTTATCACTCATTAATTTATTCTACCTTTGTATAATTGTTTTAAATTTATTAAAAAATAATCCGCACAAAAAATGAAAACAAACATTTTACTTATTGCTATTATATTTGGATTTTTGGGTTCTTACGCTCAAAATCTAAACGATCTTTCTTTTGGCACAGACTCAACTTTTGAAGTTTTAACATGGAACATTGAATGGTTTCCGAAAAATGGTCAAACAACAGTTGATTATGTTTACCAAATAATTGAAAATCTGGACATTGATGTTATTGCAATACAAGAAATAGATGATACTATAATGTTTCAACAAATGATAAATAGCTTACATTCAATTGGTTACGAAGGATATTATTATTCAAGTTATTTTGCCGGATTAGCTTATATTTACAAAACAGAAACTGTTGAAATCAATGATATCTACGAAATTTACACAACTTATCCATATTGGAGCCCTTTTCCTCGTTCGCCGATGGTTATGGACTTAAACTACAATGGCGAAAACATTTTTGTGATAAATAATCATTTAAAATGTTGTGGTGACGGAACTCTAAACACAAATGATGAAGATGATGAAGAAAACCGAAGATATATCGCAGCTAATTTATTAAAAGAATATATTGATGACAATTTCCACAATAAAAATGTTATTGTTGTAGGAGATATGAACGATGAAATAACCGATCCAACATACAATAATGTTTTTCAAAATATATTAAATGACACCGAAAATTATCTTTTTGCAGATATGGATATTGCTACAGGAAACAGTAATAATTGGTCATATCCAAGTTGGCCTTCGCATCTGGATCATATTTTAATTACAAAAGAATTATTTGACGAATTTGAAAACGAAAGTTCTGAAATTCAAACAATTAAAATTGACGATTACCTTTCAGGTGGATTTTCTACTTATGACAATAATATTTCGGATCACAGACCGGTTGGTATAAAATTCGCTCCAAATTACAACACAAATATCAATAAACTTGATAATCAAAATTATTTTAATTCTTATCCAAATCCTGCAAAATCAATTATTTACTTTCAATTTACAAAACTTGAAGAAAATTCTAAAATAGAAATTTATAATATCCAAGGACAAAAAATAATATCCGAAGACATTATTAACGGGACATCAACCCATCTTTTAAATATTGAAAAACTTGAATCAGGTATTTATTTTGCTAAACTTTTATCAAGGAACCAACAAATTGGTATAACTAAAATCATAATTTCAAAATAAATTCTGTTTTTTTAAACTTGATTAAAATTTGTATTTTTGTTTAAATTATATCCCAAATTTCCATGAAAAAAGAAGATTACATTTGGTATTGCAGCTATGGCTCTAATTTGAGTTTAGATCGTTTTATGTGCTACATTATTGGCGGAAAACCCAAAAACTCTTCAAAAGAAGAAGAAGGTTGCAGAGACAAAACTCCTCCAAAAGACGACAGACCACACAGGATAAAACATGCACTATATTTTGCCCGTCATTCAAAAAAATGGAACAACGGAGGTTCTTGTATTCTCAGCGTAAAACACGACGAAAACAAAACAACTTTGGGCAGAAAATTTCTCATCACTGTTGACCAATTTCTTGACATTGTTAGCCAAAATAACGGAGTAGAGCAAACACACATAGACTTTGACGAAGTTATTAAACACGGTTCAAAAAGCATAAACGACACACTTTCCGGCAATATTCTTTATTTGGGAGATGAAGACGGTTACCCGATTTTTACTTTTACATCACACTTTGATGAAACAGAATTTGTAAAACCAGACATTTTGTATCTTGCAACAATTGGTGCGGGAGTTAAAGAAACCTTTAAAATTTCAACCGAAGAAGTTGCTGATTATTTTATGGAACTTGACGGAATAAAACAAAATTACACAAAAAATGATTTGCAGAAACAATTGGAGAAACTTATTTAATTAAATAAATAATTTTCTACATTATCAAAATCCAATTTACAAGATAATTGTTAATAAGTTTTTTCGTTTTTCACAACATAAATCAATTTATTTGTACTTTTTGTAACGAATAACTTAAAAAACATGAAAGCTTCAAAGGCAATTCCAATAGCAATTATTCCATTGATTGTCATTTCATTTGGATTATACATTGTTTCTAACGCATTAGTTGCAGTTGGTTTGTATTTTACAACAATGATTATAGTTGCTATTCTTCAAAAAGATAAAAGTTATATCAAAGCTATAATTTCAGGCTGGAAATGGAAAGAAGGAATAATTTTTTCAATAATTAGCAGTTTAGCAGGAATAAGTTTGTTTTTCATTTGGCCTTATTTGCATAAAGAAGGAGTTGATGCTACACAAATGCTGAAAAATTTTCAACTGGAATCCTGGCAACTTATTGTTTTTGCTATTTATCTGATTTTTATAAATCCCATAACCGAAGAAGTTTTTTGGCGATATATTCTTACCACAAATACAAAAGCTGATTACATAATCGACGCTATTTTTGCTAGTTATCATTTGCTTGTTCTACATTTTTTCTTAAATACATTAGGAATTGTGTTAGCCTACATAGCATTATTTGTTGCATCAATAATTTGGCGATTAATAAAAACAAAATTCAACGGCTTGTCTGTACCAATTATCACACATTTTTTGGCAGATACAGGAATAATTCTTTTTGTTTTATATATTTACAGATGATATTAAACTAAGAACTACGAATGATTGAATGATTGAATGATAGAATGATAGAATAATAGAATAATAGAATTATAGAATGATAGAATGATAGAATAATAGAATGATAAAATGATAGAATGATAGAATGATAGAATGATAGAATGATAGAATGATAGAATGATAGAATGATAGAATGATTGAATAATAGAATGATA
>JAFGUD010000325.1 GCA_016938685.1 Bacteroidales bacterium
CGTGGAGAGCACCAACGATTATATGGTGTAATTAAAAATGTTGATGATAGTTTTTGGAACACATGGCTACCTCCATCAGACTGGGGCTGCAAATGTTCGGTTCAGCAACGTAGAAATGATACAGGTTCAAATCCTGTGCCTGATGATATTTTGTTGCCACCAAAAAACATGCGTAACAATACCGGCAAAACGGCTCAGATTTTCACAGATGAACACCCAATGATTAAAGCGGTCAGCAAATCAAGAGCGGTGCAGATTGATAAATGGATAGTTGATGAAATTGCTAAACCTATCCTTATTAAAGAATATAAAAACGGTGGGCAATATTTTGAAAATTCTTTAATGAGTAAAGAAAAATCTGATTATGACGATTTAAGTACAATTGCTGATTTATTTGCAAAACAGGAAGGTTTTAAAGTGGAAATTTTGCCGGACAGAATACACAGTAAAGATATTTTCTATAAATATATTTTTGACGGTGCTTATAAAAACAAACTGCCTGATTTAAAAATAAATGGAAAATTCTATGAATACAAAAGTTATGTTGGAGATTGGAATAAAAGAAAAATAGGGAACATGATAAGCGAAGCATCAAAGCAATCAAATAGAATGATTATTGATGTCAGAAATGGGAAAGCAGACGATAGATATATTAATAGGATTATTACAGATATACAAAAATCAAAAATTAATATTGACGAATGTTGGATATTTGAAGAAAATAAAATTAGGATAGTATATGAAAAAACATAACCTGATAACAAAAGTTATCAGGCTGCTATTGCCCATCCGTAGAAGGACATTACAAAGATACAAAACTTTTTTTGAAATAAACAAATATTTTAAACAAAAATTAAATACAATTTAAAAATGAATGAAAACGAAATTAATTTATTAAAAAAATTAGAAGGCAAAACTATTAAAAAAATAAACTTTGACGATGGAGCTAAGGCAGATAAGTACAACGAAGGGCGTAAAGAGAGCATTACTATAATAAGCACTGACGGTTTAAAATTGGAAATAGTCGCACAATCAGACCTTGATGACAACAATTATTTTGATATTTGGAAAACAGAATAATTTAACAATTTAACAATAAAAAGTAATGAACCTCAATCCGGCACAATTCATACAGGAACTGAAACGTAAAAATAAGCGACTGATAGATTACGTTGAGGACAAAGCTCCTCGTATTGTTGGAGTTGAAGCGGTTAATTTCTTCAAATCAACATTTGACAAAGGCGAATTTACAGACAAAGGTCTTATTAAATGGAAGCCTGTTAAACGAACTGATAAAAACAGTAAATGGTACGGTTTTGAATACAGAGCGAGGAGCAGAACACCAAGTAATCACCCTAAACGCAAAAATGCTAAACGTGGTTATAAGCCTCGCAAAGTGAACCCTATTACAAATTTTAGCCCTGCTGCAACTAAAAGAAAAACGCTGAATGGTGCAACCGGAGATTTGAAAGA
>JAFGUD010000326.1 GCA_016938685.1 Bacteroidales bacterium
AATTCCTTGTTTATATATGACTTATCGCTAATTTAGCGAAAATAAGGACTATGTACAATCTCTTTTATTAATTCGCACAACGGGTTACTAGTATATATGTTAGGCTTTTAATATTTGAAAATGCAAATAGTCTAAGAAAAGATATGAAAAATCTTTTATTTTTTATTTTTTATCTGTTTACAATACAAAATGTCAATGCACAGGAATTTAATTGGCTTAATCCTGTACGCATCTCTTCCGAAGATCTATATTCCATTTATTTTTTAAATGAACATATCGGTTGGGCAGTAGGTGAAAATGGTACAATATTAAAAACCACAGATCGTGGATTTATCTGGATAAAACAAAATTCCGGTATTTCTGAACCTATTAACTCTATATTCTTTATTGATAGCTTGACTGGTTGGGCCACAAGTGGATGGAAAGGAACAATATTAAATACCAATAATGGTGGGGATAATTGGGAGATCCAATATCTGATAAGTGATTCTATAGAATCTTCTATTAATTCAATATTTTTTTCCGGACCAGATACAGGTTTCGCTATTGGATATAAATTTGATGAAATCTTGTATGAACCTTTAATACTAAAAACAACTACAGGTGGCGAAGAATGGGTGATTCTACCGCATGAAAGCACAGGTTTCTTTTTATCAGAATATCACTTTTTTAATAGTGAATCTGCAATCATTGTTGGTGGAAATGATACAAGCGGAGTAATTTTAAGAACTTATAACGGAGGTCAGAATTGGGAGTTAATAAAAAATGAGGAAATTGGTCCAATTTTAAAAGCTTCCTTCATTAATGAAGATATTGGTTGGGCATTAGCAGATTATAATAAGATAATTAAGACAACAAATGGTGGAATTACATGGTCAACTCAAGATACAGTTCAGTTTGGATTGTGTTCAATCAAATTCGTAAATGATTCAATTGGATGGGTAGGATGTGTAAATAGTGATATTCTTCATACATCTAATGGTGGTACGGTTTGGGAGAAAGAAAGAATACCTGGTGACAATGTGTGTACTATCTATGACTTATTTTTTTTAAATCACTGTAAAGGTTATGCTATTGGGAGCAGTCAAAGCGGATGGGAAGTCTATTTTGGAGGTTATTTTTGGAGATACGGCGATTTAACTCGAATAAATAACCAAGATATTTCTATTCTTGAAATTTCCTCATGTGATCTTTTTAATAATTATCCGAATCCTTTTAATACAGTTACAAGAATTAGTTTTTTTATCACTACATCAGAATCAGTCACATTAAAAATATTTGATTCACAAGGTGAACTTATAGAAACATTATATAGTGGTAAATTATATGCTGGAAAACATAACTATGAATGGGATGCTAAATTTTATTCAAGTGGTATATATTTCTATCAATTGCAGACAAGCAAATATACTAAGGCAAAAAAGCTTTTGCTGTTAAAATAGCGATGAACATTAAAAAGCCTAACAAAGCATATAAAGACATTATGTTAAAAAGTGATTGATGATGCGCGCACTCCTTTCTTACTTTAAAGACAAAAAAGCGTTTAAGAAGGGAGTTATAATGCAAACACAAAATCGTTCTTTGAATTTTAGCGGTCAAATTTTTTATAGCGGCATGGTGCTAGTTTTTGTCAGGATTAATGCCGATGATTATTTTATCCGATATAAACTGCCTTTTGTGTTGCAAAGATTTTGCCCAGGGCACCACTTTTGTGGGAATTTTTTAGTCATAAAAATTCCTTTCTTTTTTAATTGGGTAAAAAAAGGATTTGCATAAAAAAGGTTGTTTTTTAAATGGTTATGGTTACTTTTATAAATATAGAAATCGTTATGCCTATAAAAAAAGGAGATTGAAATGAAAATTTTATTATCATTTTTTTTCGTTTTATTTTTCTTCTTAACAAACTGTAATACTGATAATGAATCTATTATCTCAGAAAATAATAATGATCCAACAAGAATTATAGATTTAGCCGGATATAGATATGGTTTGTATGGAAATCGTTGGTATACAATGGCAAATGAAAACCGAGGAGATTTGGTCGATACTTGCCATGTAATTCTGCGTTTAGTTAATGATGGTGATGTAAATAATTATGATTTTACAAAAATTAGCTTGCCCAAATTGAATGTCATAAGAGTTTTAACTGATTCATACTACGAAGTTGAAATCCCGTCAGAACTTAATTCTTTTGATACTGCAGAAAAATTATGGAATAGCGGTGATTTCCAAGAATTAGTCTTTAATGTTTTTATTTCTGTTTACTAACTTATTTAATATTAAACAGAATTTATATTAAAAAAAATTGGCATAACACCTTTTAAAGGGACTTTGTCAATAGGAAAACAGTACTCCCGTAAAAAATCTCTCGATTTTTTAAATATATACCATCAATTTTTTCCTTAAGCCATAATTGACCAATAGCATCTGTCTTTCAAATAGCCATTGCGGCTGGCCAGACATCTATAGAAAAAAATGTCAAGGGTAATAGCCTTCTATTAACAAAAAATATGATTTTTGTTTTCTGATATTTGGCTCACTTTCTATAC
>JAFGUD010000327.1 GCA_016938685.1 Bacteroidales bacterium
AGACTAGAAGAACTATACTTTCCACCTGTTGCTCCTTCAAATAAATATTCTTTTGGTTTATATTCTGCTAAATATTTTTGCAAAAGTGTCTTAAAATTTTCTGATTATAAAGTTTGTCTGTCTTTGTTTCCTTTTCCTTTCCTTATAATAATCACATCTCTCTAAAAATCAACTGAATTCTTAATTATCAACTGATTTACGTCGTGAATTTATAAATCGGATTATGAAAAAAATACCAATCATTGATATAGCTGCAAAAATTTGATTATAAGTTCCTTTTGAGATGTTAGGAAAAAATAAATCAATGTCTATTACGTTGAAATAATTGAGAAGAGTAATATCTCCTTTAATAATTGAATAGATTGCCAATAAGATTAGATGAGTTATAGCTGAAAATAATATAAATCCTTTTATATTTTCCCATGTTTTTGATTTTTTTGCCTTTTCCATATCGTTTTATAAATATTTATTGTTGAAAAATCTTTTACAGTTTCAAATACTTTCCGGTATAAGATTTTTTATTTTTTACAAGTTCTTCCGGAGTTCCTTCAAAAATAAGGTTTCCGCCTTCATTTCCGCCTTCCGGTCCAAGGTCAATAACCCAGTCAGCACTTTTAATCATTTCAAGATTGTGCTCAATAAAAACTACTGTATGTCCTTTGTTGCAAAGCTCATTGAATGCTGCCAGAAGTCTTCTTACGTCATCAAAATGCAAGCCGGTAGTTGGCTCGTCAAAAATGAATAAAGTTGGTTTTGAAGCTGATTCGTTTGCGATAAACGTGGCAAGTTTAATTCGCTGACTTTCTCCTCCGCTCAAAGTTGAAGATGGTTGTCCGAGCTTTACGTAGCCAAGCCCGACTTTCGACAAAATTTCAAGTCTTTTTACAATATTTTTGAGTGTTGAAGCATCGTTTTTACCTACGTTTGTTTCGTCTGTGAAAAATTCAATTGCTTCGTCGATAGTCATTTCAAGAACATCGTAAATGTTTTTTTCTTTGAATTTTACATCTAAAACTTCTTCCTGAAAACGCATTCCATTGCATGATTCACAAACCATTGTAACATCGGCCATAAACTGCATTTCAACGGTTATGTAACCATCGCCCTGACATTCTTCGCATCTTCCGCCATCTGTATTAAATGAAAAATGTCCGGGAGTAAGACCGTTTACTTTTGCGTATTTTTGTGATGAAAATAATTTACGAATATCATCGTAAGCTTTTATGTATGTGGCAGGATTTGAGCGACTTGAACGACCAATTGGATTTTGATCTACAAATTCAACCGAAGTAAGTTTGTTAAAATCGCCTTTTATTTCTCTAACTCTACCTAAAGCGTGTGAATAAATTTCAAAATGTCTTAAAACTGATGGATAAAGTACATCTTTTATCAACGAAGATTTGCCGGAACCGCTTACGCCTGTTACAGCTGTAATTATTCCAAGAGGTATTTTCGTAGAAATGTTTTTTAGATTATTTTGTTTGGCTTCAATTATTTCCAGAAAACCTTTGTGAGCAGAAGGTTTGCGTCTAACTTTCGGAATTTCAATTTGTTTGCGACCGCTCATATACATTCCTGTGAGAGTATCTGCTAATTTTATGTCTTTTACAGTTCCCTCAAAAACAATTTCGCCACCTTTGGCTCCTGCAAGTGGACCTAAATCAACAATCCATTCTGCTTGTTCTATCACCTTTTCTTCGTGTTCTACAACTAAAAGAGTATTTCCTAGTTTTTGCAAATTAACAAGCACATTAACAAGCTTTTCGGTGTCGCGGGCATGTAATCCAATTGTTGGTTCATCAAGAACATAAAGAGAACCTACAAGACTGCTTCCTAGCGCAGTTGCAATATTAATTCTTTGTGTTTCTCCGCCGGAGAGAGTTGTTGAAGGACGGTTTAATGCAAGATATCCGAGTCCGACATTAACCATAAAATCTACTCGCTGTTGAATTTCTGTTAAAAGTCGCTTTGATATTTTTGTATCATGTTCATCTAACTTGATGTTGTCAAAGAAAGTTTTTAAATCTTTGATTTGCATTAAAACCAAATCGGTAATTGACTTGCTATCAATTTTTACATAATTTGCGTTTTTTTTGAGTCTTCCGCCTTTACAAGTATGACAAATTGTTTTCCCTCTGTAACGTGAAAGCAAAACACGATTTTGGATTTTATGTTGCTCACTTTCAAGTAGTTTGAAAAAGTCGTGAATTCCTGTTATTTCATGATTTCCGTCCCACAAAAGGTCTTTTTGCTTTTCTGTAAGGTCTGCATAAGGTTTATGAATTGGAAAATCATATTTTGCAGCATATTTAATAAACATGTTTTTGTAATACTGCAGTTTTTCTCCTTTCCAGCAGGCAACAGTTTCTTCAAAAACTGATAATTTTTCATCAGGAATAACAAGTTTTTCGTCAATGCCAATCGTTGTTCCAAAACCGTTGCAAACTTTACAAGCTCCAATTGGATTATTAAAATTGAACATATTGACCGATGGTTCTTCGAATTCAATTCCGTCTGCTTCGAAACGATTTGAAAATTCTTCGATGATAGTATTATCGTCAGTTTCTACCTTTATTCGGCAATAACCTCCACCTTCAAAAAAAGCAGTTTGTACAGAATCTGCAACTCTTGATTCAGAATCGGAATCGTCAGATGCTTTTATTCTGTCAATAACAAGACACATAGATTCTACTTTTGCCTGTATATCAAGGTCTTCTTTTAAATCTTGAATTTTTATTGTTTGTGTTTCTTCTCCGATTTTTATTTCAACTCTCAAAAAACCCTGTCCTGTTAGTAAGTTCAGCTGTTCAGTTAAAGTTTTTTCTTCAAGATTTATTGGAGAAAGAATAAGAATTTTGGCTCCGTTGGGTTGTGAAATTGCGAATTTGACAACATCAGAAATATAATGTTTTTCAACTATAATATTGGAAACAGGAGAGTAAGTTTTGCCAACTCGCGCAAACAATAATTTAAGATAATCGTATATTTCAGTTGCTGTTCCAACAGTAGAACGAGAGTTGTTGCTTCTTACTTTTTGTTCAATTGCAATTGCCGGCGGAAGTCCTTTTATGTGTTCAACAGCGGGTTTTTTTATTCTACCCAAAAATTGTCTTGCATAAGCCGATAAACTTTCCACATATCTTCGTTGACCTTCGGCATATAAGGTGTCAAATGCTAATGATGATTTTCCTGAACCTGATAATCCTGTAACTACTACAAATTTATCTCTGGGAATTTTAAGACTTACGTTTTTTAAATTGTGTTCGTACGCGTTTAGTATTTCAATGTATTCTTGTTCTGCCATTTCTCTTTTAATTGACTGTTTGTAGTCTTTCTTTAGTTATCGGTTTCCCCCAAATTATTAACTATTAATATAAGTATAGTTTTACAAATTGTTTGAAGTCTTCAACATCAGAGTTGATTTGGACATAAACGAAAGGAAGTTTAATAATAGAAGCAATTTCAGGTTTGATTTCTTCATCATTTTCTTCTCCTTCTTCAAACCAATAAATTTTCACATTTTTGGTGTGCATAAATTTGTTTTCAATTCTTTGGAGAAATTCTAAAATACTTAATGAAGAAGCAGTGTTAAAATATTCGAGATAAAATGATATGTTTAAAATGCTTTTAGTCTTTTGAATGTGTTCGTCAATAATTTGAATAATATCAAAACTCATTCTTTTATAAAATGGCTGAGGATGCTCCATAAAGGAATTTCCGACAATAAAAATGCAGTTTTTATCTTCGTTGTATGAAATTTCAGGTGTGTCTAATTTGCTGCTATTGATTATTTTTTCCATTACTGGTTAATGTGTGTATTTGGGTTCAAAATTAACACATTTGTAATTAAAACAACAAATATTATCTTTAAAATTAATTATTAACTGTTTATGTTTTTAATTTACAGTTACAACAAAATCGGACAATGCGCTGTCTTGGGATAAATTTCCATTAGTTTTTAATTTATTTATTACGTCAATATCATCAGGATTAACATTAAATTCATTTATTTTTGGATAATTGTATTCTGCGTAGATTGGGCTATCCTCTTGGAAATTATTTGTTTTTTGTTCTTTGTTTTTGTAAACAATTTGGTTTTTTACAATTTCTACGGTATCAATTTTTTCAATAAAAAGAGTGTCTATTATTGTCATAAAAACAGTGTCATTTGAAAAAATGTTGGTTTGATTGGTAGTAGAATTCATTTTAGAAAAAAGCACCCCGATTCCAAATAAAATTATTACAATCGCAGCAACTTTGTACAATTCTAATGGAAATGTGAGAATTTTTTTGAATGAACTTTTTCCTTTGGTTTTAATTGTTTCAGGGTATTTTGCAAACAATTCTTTTGTATCGGCTATTGTAGAACGCATATTTTCATATTCTTTACGAGTAATATGCAAAAGCACAAACTCCTTCTGCTTTTGCGTAAGTTCCTCATAATCAAATAGCTCTATTAACTCATAGATTTGTTCAATACTTTTTTCGTTTGACATGATTTTAGTTTTTATATAATTTAGATAACTCCTTTGTAGCATAAAAAAGTCTGGATTTTATAGTGCCTTCAGGACATTCGTAGATTTCAGCAATTTCCTTAATGCTCAAATTAATTTTAAAACGGAGAACAATAAGTGCACGTTTATCTTGCGGTAGTTTTTTTATAGCTTCTGATAATATTCTTTGGTTTTCGTATATTTCAGTGTATTGAATTACTCTGTTTTCTAATTCTTGTTTATGCTTTTTTATTATTTCAAGTTTTCTGTAATCGTTTTTACATAAGTTAGATGCAACTTTATAAATCCATGGTTTGAATTTAAGTTTTGTGTCAAATTTTTCCGGTGATTCTATTATTTTCATAAAAGTATCATGAACAAAGTCTTTCGCTTTTTCTGTATCATAATTCAAGGCAAAAAAGAAATAATTCTTTAAAGCATCTGAATATCTTAAATACAGGCAGTTCAATGCTTTCAGCTTTTGACTGCCTGTTGTTGTCTTGTATATTTCTATTAGTTTTTCGTCTGAAAAGTTTCGCATCTGATTACTCGAATATTTCTTTTGCTTTATTTTTCCACTCTTCTCCTCCTTTTCCCGCAATAAACAGGCCTAAATCTTTGTATTTCGCCGCTTTTTCATTGTCTCCACTAAGTTTGAAATGTTCGTAAAGTTTGATAATACCTGGTAAATAATTTAGATTGGTTCTATTAACAATGCCTTCGCTTATATCGTAACTAAATAGTTGTTTTATGTAGTCTAATGCGTATTTGTTTTCAAAATTATTCTTGATATATGCCATGTTATCAATGTTTTCGTCAGAATATTCCAAAACAAGTCCTTCCAGATATAATTTTTCTTCATGGTTCTCAAAATAATTCCAACCTGTTGTCCCGACATAAAGGTTTAAATTTTCCGGTTTGTTGTTCATTAGATATGGAATTAAATCATCATAAGAAACTGTTTCTTCTTGAATCTGTTTATAACCGGTTTTTTTGAACATTTTTTCGCGGTAATCAGGCAATGTAAGAAGAGAAAGATTAAATACTGTTACGTCTGTTCGAATTCCAAATACATCTTGTAACATCCAAAGAGGATAAGTATCGTTGTCGCCAGCAGTTATGATTACAGCATTTTCTTTTAAACTCATTAGTACATTGTAGTTGTAATTCATTATTCCAGATGAAATGTCGTTGAGTTTAAACCAAAGTTGATTGTATCTTTTTCGTTCTACAGCGTTTTGATTTACTTCATAATAAAGGACAAATTCATCGTAAACATCAGGATTTTCTGAGTTTAAATCATAAGCTTTTTGGAGATATTCAATTTTCTGATCGTTGTTTTCCATTCCTTCAGCCATTATATTGTAGAAAGCGTAAGTATTTGGAATGTTTGTAGAAATTAGATTTCTTATTGTTTCAGCTTCTTTTAAAATTTCACTTTCTTCAAGCCAGTTTTTATTGGAATTATCTTTACTATCAAATGTCATTTTGGCATATCTATTTGCTTTGTAGAAATAGTACCAGGCTGTTTCGTTTTTATTGTCTTTTTGGATTTCCTGCCACCAAAGTTCGGCTTGTTTTACAAAAAAGGAATGAGGTTTATCTTGTTTGATTATAGAATAAACAGGTTCCGGTTTTTGAGCATTTATTGTATTGATATTCAAAAGCAGGATAATTGCCAGATAAATTAAATGTTTCATATTTAAAGTTTTTAAGTGATTAAAATTATCAAAATTCGCGCGTTTTTTGATGTTGTTTCAGTAATAATACATTTAAAAACAGGAAAGGTTCAAATTGAATAGAAAAAAATTAAAAGTTTAATTAAACAAATCCACAATTACATCTTCTGAGAAATATTTGAAATAGTTGTTTGCATCGATAAACTCGTGAGCAAGTTCGAGCTTTTTTTGTTGTAATTTGTTGATTTTTTCTTCAACAGTACCAAAAGTAATAAACTTAAATGCGAAAACATTTTTGGTTTGTCCTATTCTGTGTGCCCGGGCAATTGCTTGTCTTTCAACCGCAGGATTCCACCATGGATCCAGAACAAAAACATAATCAGCAGCTGTAAGATTTATTCCTACTCCTCCGGCTTTTATCGAAATCAAAAAAAGTTTTATGTCATCATTATCCTGAAATTCGTCAATTATTTCCTGTCGTTTTGTTGATTCGCCAGTAAGCATTAAATACTTCAGTTTTTTCTTCTTAAATTCTTTTTCAAATATTTTCAAATATTTTACAAAACTTGAAAAAATAAGCACTTTATGATTATTATTAAGCAAAGTTTCAAGACGTGAAAAAACTTCGTCAAATTTTCCGGATGAGGAAACGTTTTCAGCTTCAACCATTTTAGGATGATTTGCAATTTGTCGTAATTTAGTGAGAGCTTGCAAAACGTAAACACTTGATTGTTTGAGTGTTCCTTGTTGGTAAAATTCTATTATTTTATTTCTTACTTTCGATTTTTCTTCTTCGTACAATGTTGCCTGTTCTTCTGTCATTTCACAAATAACAGTTTGTTCTTCAATTTCAGGCAAATCTTTTACTACTTCTTCTTTTGTTCTTCTTAAAATAAAAGGGGCAATTATTTTTTTCAATTCCTCTTTTGTTTCTTCGTTATTTGTTCGCTCGATTGGAGAAATGAAATTTTCGCGGAAGAACGAGAAAGAGCCTAAAATTCCTTTATTTACAAAGTTAAGTTGAGTCCATAAATCTCTCAATGAATTTTCAATCGGAGTTCCTGTTAGTACAACTTTGTTTTTTCCGTTTAATAATTTGATTGACTGATAAGTTTTTGAGTTCGGGTTTTTAATATATTGACTTTCATCAAGTACAATGTAGTTAAATTCGTATTTTAGAAAAACTTCCAAGTCGTTTCTGGCTATTCCGTAGCTGGTAATAATTAAATCTACTTCGTCTAATTTCTTTAAAAAACGTTCTCTATCATTTCCGGCGTACAATAAAGTATTTATAGCAGGAGTATTTTTTTTGACTTCGTTTAACCAATTGTGTAGTAGCGAACGAGGTACAATTACCAAATTAAGTAATCTGCTTTTTGATGGTTTTTCAGAAATTATTTTCTGATCATTAATTTGATTGTTGTCTTCCAGTTGTTTTAGAATTGCAGATAAAATCTGAACAGTTTTACCAAGTCCCATATCATCTGCAAGGCAACCTCCGAAATTGTTCTCTCTTAGTTTGTTAAGCCAAGAATATCCAACATTTTGATAGTCTCTTAA
This sequence comes from Bacteroidales bacterium, assembly GCA_016938685.1. Taxonomy (GTDB): domain Bacteria; phylum Bacteroidota; class Bacteroidia; order Bacteroidales; family JAFGUD01; genus JAFGUD01. The sequence continues at coordinate 7,733 of JAFGUD010000327.1, forward strand.
TTTAGTTAGAAGACTTTTTGGAATTTTTACGCCGTTTTTTTCGGGGGATTCAAAAAACTTTTCAAGTTTATCTGTATCAAAGCTATTATTTGCAAAGTTTTCGGTTTCAAGTAAAGCAAAATAATGAAACTTGCTTAAAACCATATTGTCTTTTTTAGTCTTTTTTGCAAATTTTAGAATGTTTTTATATTTCTTGAACCAGGCATCAGGAATTACAGCTATTTCACCGTTAGGTAGTTCTATTTCTCTTCTGTTGTTTAAAATATATTCTCTCAGTTTGTAGAAAGGCATTTCAATTTCTCCAAAATGAACAGTTGCTTTAATGTCAAACCAATCTATTTTAGTTTCAACTTTAAAATCAAGACTAACTTCTTTTACAAAATATTTTTTTGATGAAAATCTTTGAATTATTTCAAACCCAAAATCTTCAAGCTTATCATAATTTTCGTTTAACCAATTTATTGTTTCACTTTTTTGTTTTTCTTTTGAGTATTTTGGATTATCAATCTTAAAAAAATTGTCTTTTTGAATAAGTCCGGATTTTTTCAAAAATTCGATCTTTTCTTTTTCCCATTCAAGGTTGCGTGAAAATTTTGTGATATTGAAAGTATGTTCATCTAATTCCACAAAATTTTTCAACTTATGATCGATGTTAAAATTTTTGCCATTATATGAAAATTTAGGAATAATTGCATATTCTCCTAACCAATCGCTTTCTATATGAAGCATTGCTTTTTTTTGTGGTTCAAGATTTATTATCTCAAAACCTTTTGCTCTAACTTGATGATCGCGTACAGTTTTTAAAATAAAATTTTCAAAATATTTTTTCTCCATACTTTTCGGAACCTCAACATGTTGTCGGGTGTAAAAAGGAAGTAGTTTTTTGCCGTCAATTTTTTCAAAAGACATTAAAATATGTTCTAATTCAACGTAAGCCGGTTTATTTAATAAAATAATAGGTTTTTTCTTGAAAATAGAAATTTCTTTACCGTTGAATGTTACTGTAAGATGATATTTTATACCTTCTTCGTTTCTTTCAAAATTAAAAACCACATCGGCATGAGTTGGATTGATGGTTATTTTATCCGATTTATAAATATGTTCGTAACGATAAGGCTTGTAGTATATTTCTGTGTCATTTGTAGTTAGTAATTTAAGCAAATGAGCAATATGTTTTTCAATATAAGGTCTTATAACATCATCAATTGTTTTTTCATCTAAAGTTGCCAGATAATCAGTAATTGAATTTTTTTTGTTTTTATTAAAATAAGCATAGATTTTTTCGTCTGAATAATTATCAGAAATTGTTACTATTTCCTTTTGTAAATCATTATACTCTTTTGGTGAATCTATAATGTCCTGAAAAACAACACTTCTTATAACTCGACAAAATTCTTCTTGACATTCTCCAACTATCAATGGTACTGCGATATAACCAAAAACAGGATGCTGACGTATTCCTACTATAAATTTTTGCACAATTTTATATAATAAATTAGATGTTTGACTTGTATTTAGATTTTTTATCCAAATCTTACAAAAGTATAGTTTTGTGTTGAAACTAAAAATTTTTTAATTGAATCGCCAGCAATTCCGCAACAAATATAAAAAAGTTTTATCATAAAATCAATTTAACAATAGTCAAAACAATATCAGTCCGCTGAAAAACAG
>JAFGUD010000328.1 GCA_016938685.1 Bacteroidales bacterium
CTTGCTGCTCGCTGGGCAGAAATAGAATTAAAATATAAAACTGAAATAAAAGAATAAATGCAACCGGATAAAAATTCATATAAAGATTTTGTTTCAGACATAAAACAACGTATCAGGTCTGCCCAGTACGAAGCAATGAAAGCCGTTAATAAGCAGGCTATTCAGTTAAATTGGGATTTGGGAAAAATGATTGTTGAAAAACAAGAACAACTTGGTTGGGGAAAATCTGTTGTCGAGCAACTTTCAAAAGATTTACAAGTAGAGTTTGTTGGTCAAAAAGGCTGGTCTGCTCAAAACCTTTGGTACATGAGGCAATTCTATAAAGAATACGAACAAAAACCAAATCTCCAACCATTGGTTGGAGAAATTGGCTGGTCTCATAATATGTTGATAATGAGCAAGTGCAAAGACTATTTAGAACGTGAATTTTACATTCGTATGACAAAAAAATTTGGTTGGACAAAAGATGTTTTGAGAAATCAAATAGAAGGAAATTCTTATGCTTTGTATCTTACAAATCAAACAAATTTTGAACAAACTTTACCTGAAAAATATAAAAATCAGGCAATTCTCGCAGTAAAAGACGATTATAATTTTGATTTTCTCGATTTAGCAGATAAACATTCCGAAGCCGAACTCGAAGCAGAATTACTGAAAAATATCAGGCAATTTTTAATAGAAATGGGGGGAGATTTTTCATTTATCGGAAATCAATACAATATAAGAGTTGCCGACAAGGATTATTATATTGACTTATTACTGTTCCACAGAAAATTGCAATGCCTTGTGGCTATTGAACTGAAAATTGGCGAATTTATTCCCGAATATGCCGGAAAAATGCAATTTTATTTATCAATACTTAACGACAAAATAAAATTGGAACACGAAAATCCGGCTATCGGAATAATTATTTGCAAAACAAAAAACAGAACAATTGTTGAATACGCTCTAAACAACGCCACACAACCATTAGGCGTAGCAACATACAAACTATACAGCAATTTACCCGATGAATGGAAAACTTTTTTACCTTCAAACGAAAAAATTGCTAAAAACTTAAAACTAATTGAAAATTAAATGTTTAACTATTTAAAAATATAGAAATATGAAACCATATCCAGAACAAAAACTTGAAAAAAATTGGATAAGAGATGGAATAAATGAAGAAATAATTGAATGGGCAAAATCATTTGCGGAAAAACTAACTCCATCAGATAAGTCTAAATTATCTACATCTCAACTAAGAAAATTTTTTGGTGAAATAAAACGAATAAAAGCAGATTATAAAAAAAACATAAATGACTTACCAATGCTTGAAGCTCAATTAGCTTATGCAGTTGGGCGTGATAAAGATGAAAAAGGTCGAAATAAAACAAAAATAAAAGAGTTTTATGAAGAATTATCCAAAGGTATAAAAGCTGTTAGAAAAGGAGAGGAAGCAAATGAAAAAGAAAAACGAAACGATTTTAATAATTTTGTAAAAATAGTAGAATCTATTGTTGCATATCATAAATATTTTGGTGGTAAATAATTAAACTTAAATAAAATGAAAAAGTTACAGAAAAAAATAATAATAAATACAAAACTAAAAGTTTTAACCGGTTTACATATTGGAGATAGTTCTGATAGTATTGAAATAGGTGGTGTTGATAATCCTGTTGTAAGAATGAAAAAAAATAATACTCCATATATTCCTGGTAGTTCTTTAAAAGGGAAAATAAGAAGTTTATTAGAGCAAATAGAAGGTGCTGTTGAAGTTGGTGGTGGAATGAAAAAGGAACTTGACAATGGTAAAAAAGTTGATTACAAATACGAAGATAAACCAAAAAAAATTCAAGAGATTATTAATTTATTTGGATATGCAAATGACAATAAACCTTCAAAAATTATTGTTAGAGATTCAGAAATGGATAAAGATTGTGCATTAGAATTTTCTGAAATTGATACTCTTGATATGCCTTATACAGAAGTTAAATATGAAAATACAATCGATAGAATAAAAGGGACAGCAGCTCATCCAAGACAAATGGAAAGGGTACCAACAGGGGCAATTTTTAATGTAGAATTTATACTAAATGTTTGGGACGATGATAAAGACGGAGAAGAATTATTCAATTTGCTAAAAAAAGGAGTAAAAGCATTAGAACTTGATTATTTGGGTGGTAGCGGAACAAGAGGATACGGTAAAGTTAAATTTTTAGACTTTCCCGAAAACATTAATAACTGCAAAGTAATTGAACTTGCAAATTTATAACACTATGACTTACAAAATATACAAACTCCACTTTAACACTCCTTTGCACCTGAGCAACGAAAGCGAAGATTATGCAAAAAGTTTACAAACTTTGCATTCCGACACGCTATACGCTGCTCTTACATCGGCATTGGCAAAAGTGGGATACGAATTTGAAGAAAATTTCGACGGC
>JAFGUD010000329.1 GCA_016938685.1 Bacteroidales bacterium
TGAACGAAGCGAACAAGGGGTTTGCTTTTTTCGAAATTCACCGGAAGAGCAGGTGGTTGTTCGCAAGGAAGGTTTAGTTCAACATACTCTCCTATGCAAAGCGTATGCAAGCAACGCTTTATTAGAGGCTAAGTGTTATATGGCACGATTTTTTTATTTCATATTTATCCTATTTTATTTATCAGGAATTTGAGTTGTTATTGTTCTGTAGTATTGCATAAAATTTTCAGCCCTTTTACTTGAACTTTCATTAAAAGATTGAAGGCTTCCTTGAGGACTAATTGCTAAATCGGTTAATCCTAAATATTCCGCATAAAGTTTATTTAAAGTTTCATAACATCTTTCAAAATCTTTAGTCGGTTCTTTCAGTTCTTTCATAACCGTCGCAACAATAGCTTGATTTTCTTTAATGTTGGTAAGTTTTGTTATTATTTTAGAGTCCGCGTATAAATTAAAAATTGAAGTATTAAAGTCAGAATTAAAGCCATAGCCACTGGTTCTTCTCGTATATTTATCTGTTTCATCATCGTAGTCTTCGAATATTGTATTTCTCCAAACTCTGGCTGTTAATGAAGTTAATTCTTCTGCAATGGAAGCACCAGAAAGCATTGTCGTTGTGACTTTATTCAAATTTGCTGTGTATGCCTTTTTAAATTCAAATTTACGGTATGTCACATAAGAAAATATCAATGCAGAAATTATTAATAGAACAATTATAATTGAACCTATTTTTTTAAGATCCTTATTTTTTGTTTTTCCTAGGTTAATCGAAGTTAGATTTACATTTATCGGTACCTGTTTATCTGAATCAATATTGTCAGAAAGAGGATAACCACAATGTGGACAGGATTTAACTTTATCGGATATTTCCTTATTGCATTCGGGACAGTTGATTAGTGCCATGATTTTAAATTTTTATAGCTAATTCTTAAAAAATGATTTAGCTTGTTAAAATTAATTCTTATTTGAGATCTATTTATCTGTCTAAAACATTGTCGTTTAAGATATTAAAATTTTTAAAACTCTGTTTTTTAAATTGTGCCATAACGTTCCGCAAATATGATTAGTTGCGGAATGCGGGGCACTTTCCTGTCGAAAAGCACCGAGGCCGATGCGGGCTGAAAACCTGATTATATGCACCGAAACCGCAATTAATTATATTTTGCTGTTGTGCACAGTTAATTTTTGCTTATCCATTCTCTCATATTTTCAATCATTTCTGGGATTGGCATAAAATCAATCTCACTTTTAGTAAAGCCTTCACTTGTTTTCGTGTCATCTAAAAAAGCCCAGAAATCGTTAAAACTGTACCAAATCATTGTGGGACTTTTTGCATCTCGAATATTTACTGTTTCAACAAACCAGTTTCTAATAGATTTTATTAATTCTTGTGGATTATTTTTATGCGATTTTATGTCAAATCCATTTATGTCAGATAAAGCTTTCATATATCTAAAGCTTTCTTTTTCAAGAATTAAAAACCGTTTTTCTGAATGACTCTCAGACGAAAACGTACGACAACCAAAATCTATTCCAAGTTCAAAAGGCATATTTAAGCGGTAAAATTCATTTTTTTTCCCAGCTTGGAGCCGTGATAAATCATGAATACTAAATTTGGACTCCATTATCAATTTTTGAATTTTTGTCAATCTTGGTTGACCTGAGTCAGAACACTCTAATGCAATCCTCGGTGTGTAACCGTGAAATATGATTGTAAACAAAAGAGGTCTGAGTATGGCATAATACTCTTCATCAAATGGACAATTGATAAATATATTTTTCTCAAACTCTTCCATCTCTTTTACTTTTTGTCTTTAGGAGGACATGGGTCGTTTCCGTGACTATCTTTTTTCTGAATTGTGCCATCCTTTTTATGAATATACAATTCAGAACCAGCGTTTTTACTTACTCCTCGTCCATACTTGACGGCGTCATCTTTTTTCTCAAAACTTTTAGATGCTCTTTCAGCACCACTTTTCTTGACACTCCACCCCCCATCTTTGGAGGGAACTACGTGATGAGATTTTCTTGCCATGGTCTATCATTTATTTTGAATTTAAACCTCGAAATCAGAATTGTCTGTCTAGTATTAATTGTGCCCAACTCTGTTATCTGAACCCCAAAGTCATCTTATATTTCTGCTGCAGGGGTGATGTGGGAATTCTCTTTCGTTGATATTTTCCGCACCCCAATTTACAAAACATATTCAACATACGTCTTAAAACGCCGGGAAATTGAAATGGGAGGGCGTTATCATTTAATGAAAGCCGAAAAAATGAAAAAGGGAGGCATAATCATTTAATAACGGGCGAAAAAATGGAAAAGGAAGGCGTGATCATTTAATCAAAAGGCAAAAAATGGAAAAGACAGGCCATGATCA
>JAFGUD010000330.1 GCA_016938685.1 Bacteroidales bacterium
AGTGAAAAACTACTACAGCCCACAACATTGGCAAAATATCTTATACCTTGTTATATTACCCTTGTTCGCTTTTTGCCATGACCGTTAGCATCCATTTGTAAAATTGACTGGTTTATAAGTGTGTGAAAATCTAAAATCTGTGTAGTATTGGGAAGAATAAAATTTGCATTACCTTAAATTTTTTGTTATATTTGAAGCAAATGGAGAGTGAAAAATGGCATTACCAATAAAATCCATACCCGTTCTATCGGGGCAAGTAGCAAAAGATTTTCAAAAGAAAATAGACGAGAATTTGAAAAATAGTCATTCTGTTGATTTTTCTAAACAGAGGAAAATGATGAAAGAAATTTTAAAACGTTCAAACCTTAAATAATCTTGTTTTTATATCAAAATTGTAAAATTGTTGCTTTAACCGAAAATCTTGTAGAATCAATATCCAAGTTTGATTGCGGTCATGCAGATTTGAATGATTTCTTTAGAAACGATAGTTTTAAGTATTCCAAAGAATTATTTGGAAAAACATACTGTTTCGTGCTAAACGATAATCCCAGTGAAATTGTTTGTGCGTTTACGGTTGCTAACGACAGCATAAAACAAAATCAGTTACCAAGTAGCAGAAAAAAAATACTAACAGCTTCAATCCCAAGAGAAAAAATAATGCGAAGCTACCCGGCTGTTTTGATCGGAAGGCTGGGAGTTAGCACAAATTTTAAAAAGCAAGGTATAGGTACTGAATTGTTAGATTTCATTAAATTATGGTTCATTGATGAAAATAATAAGACAGGATGCAGATTTATAGTTGTAGATGCCTATAACGATGAATGCGTTTTGAATTTCTATAAGAAAAACGGGTTTGTATTTATGTTCAGTACCGAGGAACAAGAAAAAAATTATCTAAAGGTAAAGACAGATTACAAGCTACATACCAGATTTCTTTATTTCGACTTGGTTTTAATAAGATAATTCTCACACTGGAAGGTACCCGATTTCTTGTAGACATTGCTAAGCACATTTTTCTCCCTTTCTCTCGAACTCAACCGGGCTCATATAGCCTATAG
>JAFGUD010000331.1 GCA_016938685.1 Bacteroidales bacterium
ATAAATGCCATCGAAAATCAACTAGTTTTCAATACATGTATGTTGATTATCAACATCTTGAAAGGTTGCTAAGGATTGACTAATTAACCAAAATTCATCAGTCTTCTTAAAACGATATTCCCTTTTTGCTTTTTGAAGCAATTTTTTCACATTTATTGGGTCAGAGCCTTTATCAGACGGTCTTTTTAGAGAAATTACTTCAATTAAACCGCTATCATTGAAAAACTCAGATTTTCTAAAGTCCTCAAAGTATTTCTTTTCGCTTACCTTACCTTCATATGAAAGTATAAACAATTTTTCGGCTTCTAAAAAACCACCATGTCTTATTAACGGAATTGGTTCTCTTGGCATATCTTTTATTCATTTATTGGGAGTATCGTAAGATTATTTCGGTTACCAAGTTTTGGAACACCTTTAAATCTGCCTAATAAATAATCTTTCATTATTTCTTTATCAAATCGAACATTATAATCTTCAAGAGAGTGTAATTTTGTTGCACCAACTTTGTTTTTAACAGTAAACCAGATTTCATCCTTTCTTAAAAGTTTTTGCGTTAATAAAGTAGCTTCATGGCTAGCCACAATTAATTGACTGTTGCCGTGCTCACACTTGTTTAAAATGAACTCAAATAAATCCTTTATTAAATTTGGATGTAAACTTCTTTCTATTTCGTCAATAACAAAAACGTTACTGCCTTTGAAAAAATCTATTATTAATGGAATCAAATCCATGATTCGTCTTGTTCCATCTGATTCATCAACTAAGTCGAAAAGTTCAAATGTTCCACCTTCAACCTTGTGTTTAGTCTTGAGAAGTTTGGCTTCAAGTTCATTGTCAGTTGTTTTCGAAATCACGTAATATTTATCATCTTGTGGATTTGATAAAAAGACATTAGTTTTTTCTGATTTTTCATTAAGTAAATCGTTTTTAATTTCTTCTCTTATTTCTTCTGGAATTTGAATTTTATCAATATCAACGTTTTTGAAATCTATTCCTTCAATACCAGTATCGAAATAATCAAGCATTTCAGTAAAAAGTTGTTGTAAATTTGTGTCCTCTAGTAATTCAAACTTCTTTCCAATATTCTTTGAGCTAGGATAAATAACCGTTAAAACATTTTGGAACCAATCAATTATGTTTAGTAAGTCAGTGATGTCGCTAACATTATCTGTAATATTTGTATTTCGAATCTGGGTAAGAAATAATTGATTCCGAGGGGTTCCTTTTGCTGTAAATTCGATAAATTGTTTTTCTTCTTTTTTGTCATTTTTTTTAAGTATGTAAGACAAATCAAAATCAATTGTTTTGCTTCTTTCAAAAATTTTTAATTGTGTTCTTTTGTTTATTTCAAACAACCACTCATCAATAATTTCTTTTGTATTGAACACAAATCCATACGCATAATTTTTCCCTTTATGTTGAATTTCATATTCAATATATGAATTACCTTTTATGTATTTACTATCTAATTTAAATCCTTTAAAATTAATAGGCTGTTCCGCTTTTGTTCCTTTAAGAACAGTTTTTCTACCAAATTCTAATGCTTTAATTAAATTTGATTTTCCAGAAGCATTTGCGCCATAAACAAGCGCTGTCTTTAGAACAGATATTCCTTTTACGGATTTCGTTTTATGATTAGATTTCAAAGTTCCTTTGCCGGGGAGTAATGAAAAAGTCTGTCTTTCTTTAAATGACAGAAAATTCTCAATTGTGAATCTTATTAACATGATATTTTGTATTTATTGTGCAAATATAGTGAAAATATCACATCTTGTTGCATTGTTCTGATAATTCTTAATGATTTTTAACCTGCCGCCTAACGGTTGGTATGTAATCTACCCTAAAAACAGCTACATAAATAATTGTAGAAAACATTTAAATTTAGGGTAATGAAAAGAAGTCAATTAAGCGAAGTA